>JANMKS010000362.1:0-2284 GCA_031372155.1 Sphingomonas sp. | reverse complement strand
GAAGCACGCGAACCGTTTCTCGACCACCGGCTCGTCGAATTCGCCGCGCGCCTGCCGCAATCGATGCGGTTGCGGGGTGGGGCGGGAAAGTGGCTGATGAAACGCACGCTGCGAGGGACGCTCCCCGACGAAATCCTTTTCCGCAGCAAGATGGGGTTCGTCAGCCCGATCGGCGCATGGTTCCGGGGTCCGCTGCTGGGGGAAGCACAGCGCGTTGCCGGCACGCTGAGGGAAACGGGCTGGTTCGTGCCCGAGGTGCTCGAGAGGGTGGTCAGCGAGCACGCAAGCGGCAGGCACGATCACGGGCGGCTGTTATGGCAGCTCGTGATGTTCGAAAAGTCGATGACGCGGTTGTTCGGTTAATAATCCGCGCGGAGAAAGTAGAGGCCGTCGGGTGGCGCATTGAAGCCCAGCGCGGCGCGATCCCGTGCCTCCAGTGCCGCTTTCAGGTCGTTGGCCGAACATTTGCCCTCTCCCACAAGCGCGAGACAGCCGACCATCGATCGCACCTGATGATGAAGGAACGAGCGTGCGCTGGCCGAAATACTGATTCGATCGCCTGCCCGCACTACGTCGAGACGATCGAGCGTGCGGAGCGGGCTTTCGGCCTGGCAGTGCGCCGACCGGAAGGTCGTGAAATCGTGACGTCCGACGAGTTGCTGGGCTGCGCCGTGCATCGCCTCGGCGTCGAGCGGGGCTGAGATACGCCATTCCTGTCCCGCGGCAAGCGTCAATGGCGGGCGGCGGTTGGCGATGCGATACGCGTAATGTCGCGCGATGCACGAAAAACGCGCGTGGAAGTCTTGCGCGACCGCTTCGCACGACAAAATTGCGACAGGATGGGGGCGGAGCAGCGCGTTCAGGCCTTCCATGAGGCGGAACGGCGGAACGGCGCGCGGTACATCGAGATGGGCGACCATGCCGAGCGCGTGGACGCCCGCGTCGGTGCGCCCCGCCGCGTGGACGCTGACTTGCTCCTGAAGCATCGCGAACGCTGCGTCCTCGATCGCGCCTTGAACGCTGGGGCCGTGCGGCTGCCGCTGCCAGCCCATGAACGGGCGACCGTCATATTCGATCGTCAGCCGGAAACGCGTCACGAAAGGCGCGTGCCCAGCGGAATCGGAAAGCCGCGGAGCAGCTCGGCGGGCGTCATGACCCCACGTCCGGCACGCTGGACAAGCAAGGGCCGGGTCGCGCCGGGGTTGCAGGCAATGGTCAGCGCGTGGTCGATCACCGTGGCGGGTGCAGAAACCTCGGCAATGAGAGCTTCGGCGTCGAGAATGCGGATGCGTTCGCCGGAAAACTCGAAGAATGCACCCGGCGTGGGCGCGAACGCGCGAACCTGTCGAACGACCTGCGGGGCGCTGACGAGGAAGTCGAGGCGGCTTTCGCTCTTGTCGATCTTGGTAGCATAGGTCACGCCGACGGCCGGCTGTGGCACGGGCAAAAAGGCGTCGGGGTCGGCAAGAACGTCGATCATGCGACGGGCACCGATAGCGGCGAGTTCGCGCGTCAGTTCGCCGAGATTCTTGCTCGCGACCGGCGTCGTGGCCGTCGCGAGCATCGGGCCGGTATCAAGCCCCGCCTCCATTTGCATGATCGTGACGCCGGTGTGTTGGTCGCCGGCCAGGATGGCGCGGTGGATGGGCGCTGCACCGCGCCAGCGCGGCAGGAGCGAGGCGTGCACATTGATGCAGCCGAGCCTCGGCGCTTCAAGAACGGCGGGTGGGAGGATCAGGCCATAAGCGGCAACCACGGCCACATCGGCGTCGAGCGCGGCAAATGCCATTTGCTCCTCGGTTTCGCGAAGCGTGAGCGGATACCTGACAGCGATGTTCAGTGCCATTGCGCGGTCGTGGACCGGCGAAGGCGTCAGCGACTTGCCGCGACCCGCGCGGCGCGGAGGCTGCGTATAGACGGCCACGACCTCGTGCCCGGCAGCGACGAGCGCATCGAGCCCTGACACCGCAAATCCGGGTGTTCCCATGAAGATGACGCGCATCGTGCTGCGGTAGGGGAAGCGACAGGGCTTCGACAAGCCACGACCGCGCGCTATAGCAATTGGATGGCATCACCCGAGATCGAAGCATTGTCGCAGGCGCTTGCCCGTCTGCCGGGCCTCGGCCCGCGATCGGCGCGGCGCGCGGTGCTGCATCTGCTCAAGAAGCGCGAGGGCGCGCTGGTCCCGCTGCTGCGCGCGCTTGAGCGCGTCGACGAGCGGCTCGCGAATTGTTCGACGTGCGGCAATGTCGACACGAGCGACCCGTGCGGCATTTGCGCCGAC
>JANMKS010000356.1:0-4196 GCA_031372155.1 Sphingomonas sp. | reverse complement strand
GGCTTCGACGACGACGTTGCCGCCGCGCGCGCGCTTCGTTCGGTGATGGATGGCGGCAGCAGCGCTCGACCGGCGCACGTCCGCCTGTATGTCACGTCGAACCGCCGTCACATCGTCGCGCGCGACATGGCCGAACAGGATTCCGCCATCAACCTTCGCGATGTCGTCGACGACCGGCTTGCTCTTGCGGACCGGTTCGGGCTCAGTCTGGGCTTCCATGTCTGCGACCAGGCGACTTACCTTGCAATGGTCGAACGCTATGCCGACGCGTTCAAACTGCCCTTCGATCCGCACGACGCAGTTGCTTTCGCTACCCAGCGCGGAAGCCGCTCGGGCCGCGTCGCATGGCACTACGTCGTCGAAGTAGCGGGACGTGAGGGACGCGGCTTACCGAGCTCAGCTTAACGCCTCCATCGCTTCCGCAACCGTCAGCCAGCGTTCTTCGGCCGCATCCTTTTCGGCACGGGCTTCCTCAACGGCGCGTGTCAGGGCCTCGAAGCGAGCGCGATCCCCTGAATACAGTTCGGGGTTGGAAAGCAGCGCCTCATCACGAACGATTCCGGCTTCGATCTCGGCAATTCGCCCCGGCAGCAAATCGAAATCGCGCTGGTCCTTGTAGGTGAGCTTGGTCCGCTGCTTCGCGGTCTCGCCTGCGATCGGTTTAGTGGCGCTCTTGGCCTCTATCGGCTTGGGCCTGCGCCGCGCTTCCCAGTCGGCATATCCGCCCGCGACGATGTCGACCTTGCCCGACCCGTCGAGGCCGAGCGTCAACGTGACGGTCCGGTCGAGGAAGTCGCGGTCATGGCTGACGATCAGGACAGTCCCGTCGTAATCGGCGATCACTTCCTGCAACAGGTCGAGCGTCTCCAGGTCGAGGTCGTTGGTCGGCTCGTCGAGGACGAGCAGGTTCGACGCCCGCGCGAATTCGCGCGCCAGCAACAGTCGCGAGCGCTCGCCCCCAGACAAAGTGCCGACAAGCGCATCGGTAATGCCCGGGTCGAACAGAAACTCTTTCAGATACCCCTGAATGTGCTTTTTAACCCCGAGCACTTCGATCCAGTCGCCTCCGCCCGCCAGAACGTCGCGAACGGTGCGGTCGGGCGCCATAAGCCGACGTTGCTGGTCGATAACGACGCCGTTCAGCGTCTTGGCAAGCGTCACGGTGCCGCTGTCGGGTGCGGTTTCGCCCGTCAGCAACTTCAGCAGCGTCGTCTTGCCCGCGCCATTGCTCCCGACCACGCCGATCCGATCGCCGCGCTGAATACGCAGGGTGAAATCGCGGATGATCGTGCGGTCGGCGAACGACTTGGTCACATGCTCGGCGCGAATGACCGATTTCGTGCGGACGTAGTCGTTGGCGAGAGCGATCTTTGCCGATCCTTGCGGCCCCAGCATGGCAGCACGAGCCGCTCGCATCTCTCCCAGTTTTTCCAGCCGCCCCTGGTTGCGCTTGCGCCGCGCGGTCACGCCGCGTTCCAGCCAGTGCAGCTCGAGCTTGAGCTTGGCATCAAGCTTGTCGGCGGCGCGTGCTTCCTCGGCATAGACCGCCTCGGTCCACGCATCGAAGCCGCCGAAGCCGATATCTTTGCGCCGGATCTGCCCGCGGTCGAGCCACAGCGTGGACTTGGTCAGCCGCGTCAGGAAGGTGCGGTCGTGGCT
Organism: Sphingomonas sp.; assembly: GCA_031372155.1. Classification (GTDB taxonomy): domain Bacteria; phylum Pseudomonadota; class Alphaproteobacteria; order Sphingomonadales; family Sphingomonadaceae; genus Sphingomonas_O. The sequence continues at coordinate 2,537 of JANMKS010000356.1, read as the reverse complement.
GATCGCAATGAACGCGCCCTTGTACCTTCGCAGCCAATCCTCTAGCCAGTCGATCGCGGCGAGGTCGAGATGGTTTGTCGGCTCGTCGAGCAGCAGCACATCAGGTTCCATCGACAACGCACGCGCGATCGCTGCTCGACGCCGCTCTCCTCCCGACGCCGATGCCGCTTCCCGCGACAAATCAATGCCGATCTGGTCGGCGATGGCCTCGACATCGTGAAGCGCGGGAGGGTTGGAACCCGACACCGCGAATTCGCGCAGCGTGGCATGGCTTGCCATGTCGGGTTCCTGTTCCAGCAGCACGACACGGGTTCCCGGCACGACCGTCCGCCGTCCCTCATCGGCATCGACCTGTCCCGCCAGCAATCGCAACAGCGTGGTCTTGCCGGCACCGTTGCGACCGATCAGCGCCAGTCGGTCGCGTGGCGCCACGAACAGGTCGAGATGACGAAAGAGCCATCCTGATCCCTGAATCAGTCCGAGATTTTCATAGGCAAGGGTCGGCGCGGCCATCGTTTTCCGTCAGTAAAGAGCTGTTGGTTGCCTGACGCAGGCATTCATGGCCTATTCAATGCGTCGCCCCTATGCCACCTGCCATGACCGCAATGAAGCTTCTTTTTGCCGCCGTGTTTGCGTTGCCCGCGAGCGCTTCGCTCAATGCGCAGGGGCATCGTGGTGACGCCGACGCTGTCTATCAGGGACGCATGACCGGTGCGCTCATGCCGCTGCGCTCGATCGAAAATACTCTGGTGCCGAATATGAAGGCGCGCGGCGCGCAGTATATCGGTGCGGAATTCGATCCGGATATGGGTCGTTATCGACTTAAGTTCGTTCGTGGCGGGCAAGTCATCTGGGTCGATGTCGACGGTCGCACCGGCGCGGTCGTGGGTCGCGCCGGCGATTAGTCTTCGCTAAGAACAGCTACAAACAGGGAGAATGTCATGCGCCTATTGATCGTCGAGGACGAACCGACCCTCGGTGCGCAGCTGAAGAACACGCTGGAAGGCGCAGGTTATGCGGTCGATCTCGCAACCGATGGAGAGGACGGACATTACCTCGGGTCGACCGAGAGCTACGACGCGATCATCCTCGATCTGGGCTTGCCTGAAATCGACGGACTGACCGTGCTCGATCGCTGGCGCAAGGAGGGCAAGACTTTCCCCGTGCTCGTGCTGACCGCGCGCGACAGCTGGTCGGACAAGGTCGCGGGACTCGATGCGGGTGCCGACGACTATCTTGCCAAGCCCTTCCAGACCGAAGAACTCATCGCGCGGTTGCGGGCACTCATCCGGCGCGCGGCGGGCAATGCGAGTGCAGAGATGACGGCGGGCGACGTCCGGCTCGACACGCGCTCGGGTCGCGTCACGCTGGCGGGCGAACCGGTCAAGCTGACCGCGCAGGAATACAAACTCTTGAGCTATCTGCTGCATCACAAGGGCAAGGTGGTCAGCCGCACCGAGCTTATCGAACACATCTACGATCAGGACTTCGACCGCGATTCAAACACGATCGAAGTTTTCGTGACGCGTATTCGCAAGAAACTGGGACCCGATGTCATCACGACGATCCGTGGCCTGGGCTATTCGCTCGATGAACCAGCTGGGGGATAATCTCCGCGTGCCTGTGGAGGTGCCGACGCCGCGCGCGTCGCAGCCCAAGGGCTCTTTGTCACGGCGGATGATCGGAATCGCCGCGGCGTGGATTCTGCTCTTGCTGGTCGGCGGCGGTGTAGCGCTGGACCGGGTGCTGACTTCCGCCATCACTCAGAACTTCGACGATCAGCTCGACTATGTCCTGACGGCGATGATCGCTTCGGCAGAGATCGATCCGGTTGGTGAAGTGCGTCTCAATCGGCCGCTCGGTGATCAGCGGTTTCTCGAAGCACAGTCGGGACTGTACTGGCAGATTACGGCGCCAGGGGTGGAGCCCTTTCGGTCGCGTTCCTTGTGGGACGACAGCCTGAAATACGGCACTCCGCACAGCGATGCGAAAGCGCATTTCTATGATAGCAATCAGCTTCGCGACGAACATTTGCGGATCGTCGAACGCGACATCAACCTGCCATTTTCGAAACGAACGTGGCGGTTTCAGGTGGCACAGACGCGTGATGGACTCGACACTCAGATCGCGACTTTGCGTCAGACAGTGCTGCGCAGCTTTGCGCTGCTCGGGCTCGGCCTCATCGCGATGGCTGCGCTCCAGACGCTCTATGGCTTGTGGCCGCTTCGCAAGCTGCGACAGGCGATCATAGCGATGCGTGCGGGACGGACGCAGCGCATCGAACTCGCCAAATTGCCCGTGGAAGTTGCGCCGCTCGTCGATGAACTGAACGCCCTGATCGCGCATAACGAGACCCAGGCCGAAGAGGCCCGTCGCCACGCGGGCAACCTGGCCCACGCGCTGAAGACGCCGCTGACAGTGATCATGAACGCGGCCACCGCACGCAGCACGGACTTGTCGGATACCGTCATCCGCGAAGCAACTACAATGCGGCGACAGGTCGATCACCACCTTGCCCGCGCACGTGCCGTCGGCCG
>JANMKS010000309.1:0-3085 GCA_031372155.1 Sphingomonas sp. | reverse complement strand
GTGTTCCGCGGACCCAACGGCGCGGCTTTGCGCGTGGCGGAGCAGCACAGCCAGAATTACGGGCCGTGGTACGCGAGCGTTCCCGGCCTGATCGTGAACTGTCCGTATGACGCGGCGGAAGGGAAAGGCGTGTTGAAGGCCGCGATTCGGTGTGAAGATCCGGTCGTATTCCTCGAAAACGAGCTGCTTTACGGGCGGACGTTTGAGGTGCCGGAAGGCGAGCATGTCGTTCCCATCGGCAAGGCGCGCGTGATGCGCGGCGGCAAGGACGTGACGATTGTCAGCTATTCGATCGGCGTCGGGCTCGCGCTGGAGGCGGCGGAAACTTTGGCCGGTGAGGGTATCGAAGCCGAAGTCATCGACTTGCGTACGCTCCGCCCGCTTGACGGCGCGGCGGTGCTCGAGAGCCTGAAAAAGACAAATCGTGTCGTCGTGGTCGAAGAAGGCTGGCCGACCTGCTCGATCGCATCCGAAATCGCGGCAATCTGCATGGAGCAAGGCTTCGACGACCTCGACGCGCCGGTGTTGCGCGTCACCAACGAGGACGTGCCAATGCCCTATGCCGCGAACCTGGAGAAGGCGATGCTGGTTACCGCAGCCAAGGTTGCTGAGGCGGCGCGAAAGGTATGTTACCGCTGACGGTCAGGTCGTGAACAGGTTGCATGTGCGCGGCACGATCGGCTTCACGTTCTTCAGCACCTGATCGTTGCGTTGCCGCACCGGAAACGCGCGGATTTGCGAGAAGGTGATATTGCCATAGAGGCTGTTCGACACGATCGGCTGATAGTCATACTGGACCTCGACGAACATCAACGGGATGCCGTCGGTTGCCACGGCTTTTCGACCGGCCGGTCCTACCCCTGGAAGTGACGCATCCGTTGCGCCTTGTCCCTGCACGCCGTAACTCGACGGGACGGCCTTTTGCCCGATGCAGCGCTGCCAGCGAATGTACTGCCCCGTCTCCGGCGTGTTCAGCTCGACGCTCGACAGGATGATGCGCCCCTTTTCGACGAACTTGATGTTCGACCCTATGCTTTTCGCGCCCTGGAATATCTCATCGATATTGGTCTCGTCGATCGTATCGCGGACGCGCGCCGCGCCATCGGCGGTCGACGACGCGATCTGTTCGATGCGAAGGCGCACGATGGCAAGATTGGCCGCCTCGAGGCCGTACATGGTCAGCACGAGCATTGGTGGCGTGACCATCGCGAACTCGATAAGCGCGAGGCCTTTCTTGTCACGACGCAAGCGATTGAGGAAGGAGCGAACGTTCATCATGAGCACCTTACCGGCGGATTGTAGACGTCGCGGTCCGAATAAGGCTGGTTCTGCACAACCATCGAGCTGGTTACGCTCTCAGTTGCGCTCAGCCCCATCAATCCGGTCAGCGGAACGATGCGATCGAATGTGACCTTCGCTTGCAGCACGACGACATCTTCGGCGCCGCCCGACGAGTCCTTGCCTGAATCGAGATCGTACTGGCTGTTGTTGTTGGCGTCCTGATAACAGTCGCCGACGTTGTACGAGCCGAGCGGGACCGTATCGCCGGTGATCTTTTCAGGCTTACCGATGCCGGAAAAATCGCGGTACGACAGGCGCTTGATTTCCACCGTCGCGTTCGGCGCAATCTCATCGATTCCTGCACGAAGTGCTGTATCGACCTCGCTGTTGCTGTAACGGCCGAGCGAGGACATGCGCGCGGCACGTTGCAACGCTCCCTGCGTTTCCGACTTCAGATAGGTGCGATAGCCCATATCGATGGGGGCAAGCAGCAGGACCATGAGCGGCAGCGCGACAAGGGCGAATTCCACCATCGTCGCACCGCGCACATCGCGGCGAAAACGGTTCATCGAACGCATCATTGTGTCAGCCTCAACCCGCCGATGCTGCGCGCAATGCGCTTGAAAGCATCGATCAGTTCGGTCTGGTTGGCGGTCGTGCGCGCCTGACTGGGGTCGGAAGCGCAATCACGCATTTCGGTCGAGAGTGAGGTACCGAAAGCGATCGTCCAAACGGAGATGCTCTTGCCCTTGATCGCGTTGCACAGCACCTTGTAGCGGTGGAGGTGGCGGTCGAATTGCGTGCCGGTGCCCGCTGAACCGGTAACCCGCTTGTCAAACTTTTCGACCCCGTATGCGCTGTACACGGTAGTGGTAGGTGCAAGCACGCCGTCAGTCATAAAAATGAGATACCGGTTGGTCGGGTATCCGTTGAAGTCATCCGGGCTGTCGGCAAAGACACCCGCGTTGGACAGCATCCGCCCGCCCCAGACGAGGCCGACGTCATGATAAGTGCTGCCGTTCGGAATGAGCGTATTGCCGTACGTCTCCATCTCGCTGCGCGTCCAGGCGCGCAAGCGCTGCGCCGGCGCGGTGCACGTTGTCCCGCTCTCGCCGTTCATGTTGGCAGCATCCTGTGCACGCCACTGGGTACGCGGGTCGGCACTCGTCGGTATCGTATCGATTTGCAGATCGAAGGCATCGGCGGGAATGGTGTAACCATCCGCACTGTCGAACGTAGCATCGGTGTCGCGCTCGTCGACGCAACCGTTCCACGTTCCGGTGTACCACGCTGCCGTGCGTGTAATATCGGTCGTGGGCGTTGCTGCATTCGTGGTCCGAAACCGCACGGGATTACGGATGTACGACGTATTCATGCCGTAGAGTATCTTGCCGACGTTGGCATGCGTTGCGTAGGATACGACGCCGTACCGCAACCGCAGGCCCTTTGCTTCCAAAGCATCCTGCGCCGGCTTGAGCGCGTCGTAGAACGAGAGCAACGCGGCACGAAGCGCGACGATCTTTTTGGTGCCGCTCACGGTTTCGTCCATTGAGCCCGTCGTATCGAGCACCATGACGATGTCGTTGTTCACGAACCCCTGCGCCGCCTTGCAGCTGACCGCGATTTCCTGCTGGTTGAAGCCGAACAAGTTCATGACCTTGTTGGGCATGTGCACCGACGCGTTCACCAGGATTTCGTTCGATCCGGTGATACGCGACGCCGCATATGTCAGAGAATTGGTCTCGAGCGTGCCCGATGGGAAGTTGAAGTCGAAGTATTTGCGCCCCTCGGCAAGGTCGCCCGA
>JANMKS010000297.1:0-2938 GCA_031372155.1 Sphingomonas sp. | reverse complement strand
ATGATCTTGCGCGCGAGCCCTTCGGCAATGGCCGTTTTCCCGACGCCGGGGTCGCCGACATAAAGCGGATTGTTCTTCGACCGCCGGCACAGGATCTGCACCGTCCGATCAACTTCGGGACCACGTCCGATCAGCGGGTCGACCTTGCCGTTTTTCGCCTTTTCATTGAGGTCGACGCAAAACTGCTTGAGCGCGCTTTCGCCCTTTTTGCCGCCTTCGCCCTTTGCCGGTTTCTCTTCGTCGGCGCCCTTGGGCGAGGCCGAGGCTTCGGGCGCGGACACGCCCTTGCCGACGCCGTGGCTGATATAGCTGACGGCATCGAGGCGGCTCATGTCCTGCTGTTGCAGAAAATAAACGGCATAGCTCTCGCGCTCGCTGAACAAGGCGACGAGCACATTACCGCCCGTAACTTCGTCGCGGCCCGAGGATTGAACATGAAGGATGGCGCGCTGGACGACACGCTGGAATCCGCTTGTCGGCGACGGATCGGTCTGCCCCTCGGTCCGCAAGGCTTCGAGTTCGCTGTCGAGATACTTGGTGACCGTCGCCTTCAATTCGCCGGTGTCGACCCCGCACGCGACCATGACCTGCGCTGCATGTTCATCGTCGATCAGCGCGAGCAGCAAATGTTCGAGTGTCGCATATTCGTGACGGCGTCCGGCAGCAGCGGCCAGCGCGTTGTGAAGCGTGGTTTCGAGTTCACGGGCAAAAGAAGGCATGTCTTGATCCTATGGTGAGGCCTGCGAGCGCATCCTCTTGGTTAAGAACAATGTCGGGTGCCGTAACCCGTCAATCAAGCCGCTGGGCAGAACTCCGGTTAAAGCACAACAACGTCCACGGTCCGCAAAGTTTCAGTCACTGTTTGAATATGCTGTGTGCACTTGCGCGGTGCTGAACCGCCTTGTCGCGCTTTCCTTTCGTCCGCGCGATTTCAGATTCCAGTACGAGGATGCGGGCGTCGAGTTCGGCGACCGAATAGGGGTCGAGATCCTGCTTGACCGCCAGCGTCAGCGGGTCGCCCGGACGCGGAGGCGGCGCAATGTCGTCGGTGTCCATCGCGGGATGGTCGCCCGCAGCCTGTCCGCTGTCAACCGGTCACTCGCCGCGCGACAACAGTTCTTTTGCGGTCGCCGCGGTCTGGACGACGAACAGGACGATAAGCACGACCGCAATGCCGGCAATGAACACGTCGAAGCCCGAAAAACCCTGGTCCTTCAACTGCCCCGGTCCGACGGCAAGCATGAACAGGGTCATGGCAATCAGGACGAGGCGCAGTTCGGTTGGGCCCCCTGCCATGTACGACAAGCGGAACTCGCCGACGACGCGCGCCGCCAGAAACGTGTGGATCGACAATAGCAGATACGTGGCGAGCCCGAACATCGCGACGTCGAACCTGAGGTAAGGGCTCAGCCCCAGGCCGAGCATGATGATCATATTGCCCAGGGCGTCGGTGCTGTGATCGATGAAGTACCCGAACGACGGCCGCTCGATCTGTCGGAACCGTGCCAGGCTTCCGTCGAGCGAATCCCCGAACCAGTTTATGAAATAGCCGGAAATCGCCACCCACAGCCATTCGCTGTGCCAGCCGCTGAGCGCATAGCCCAGGCTCACGATGGCGGCACCCAGGAAACCAACCGAGGTCAACCGGTCGGGTGTGACCGATGGCGGCATCCGGGCGGCGAGCCACGTCAGCAAGCGGCGCTCCCCGATCGCAAGCACGTTTTGCTGTATGCGTTGAACCGGTTTCATGCCGGTGCAAAGACAAGCGCCGGTACGAGCCGGCTGAAGCGATTGAGGTTGACGGGCAACATGACCTTGAAAGCTGTAACGCGGTTGTCACACACGTGCGCTCCCTGCGCCCGACGGTCAAGTCGCGGTGGGCATTCTACCTGCTGACATACTCGTGCTATCGCGACTAAACGCCGCATGCGGAGGGCAGCTTTTGATTATTCCCGAAATGATGATGGCCATCGACCCGGCAGCGCCCGGAGGTCCGGAGGTGCTGATCCCCGTCGAGCGCCCCGTGCCACGGCCGGGTGCGGACGAAGTGCTGATTCGCGTTAGGGCAGCGGGCGTCAATCGCCCCGACGTGCTTCAGCGTAAAGGCGCCTATCCGCCGCCGCCCGGCGCCCCGAGCATATTGGGGCTGGAAGTCGCGGGCGAAGTCGTCGCGATCGGTTCTGCGGTGCAACGCGCTGTGGTCGGTCAGCCGGTCTGTGCGCTGGTGGCGGGCGGCGGTTATGCCGAATATTGCGTTGCGCCTGCGGACCAGTGCCTTCCGGTGCCGGAAGCGCTGACTATGGTCGAAGCGGCGGCCATCCCCGAAACGCTGTTCACCGTCTGGACCAATTTGTTCGAACGCGCTTATGCGGTGGAAGGTGACACGGTCCTGGTCCACGGCGGCACGAGCGGGATCGGCACGATGGCGATCGCGCTCGGCAAGCTGTTCGGGCTGACGGTCATCGTTACCTGCGGGTCGGACGACAAATGCGATCGCGCCCGAGCGATCGGCGCGGACCACGCCTTCAACTACAAGAGCGGCGACTTCGTGGCAGAGGTCGCGCGCATCACCGGCGGTGCAGGTGTCAATGCCGTACTCGACATGGTCGGCGGTGACTATGTGCCGCGAAACCTGCAATGCCTGGCGGAGGACGGGCGGCACGTGTCGATCGCTGTCCTGAACGGACCCAAGACCGAGCTCTTCATTCCCCTGATCATGCAGCGTCGCCTTACACTGACGGGATCGACGCTGCGTCCGCGTTCGCTTGCGTTCAAGGGGCTGGTCGCCGACGAGCTCGCCCGCACGGTATGGCCGCACGTCGAGGCGGGCCGGTTGAAGCCGGTCATCGACAGCGTGTTTCCGCTCGCCCGCGCCGCGGACGCGCATGCGCTGATGGATTCGGGCGCGCACGTCGGAAAGATCGTTCTGGAGATCTAA
>JANMKS010000295.1:0-1667 GCA_031372155.1 Sphingomonas sp. | reverse complement strand
GTCTGGGCTTCATACTCGCGGGCGCGAAGCACGATCCGGCACAGCATTTCGATCGGGGTCGCGGGCTCCATGGTCTTAGTCTCCGGTTGGTTTGTCCCCTAACCCTTGCCGACGGTCACAGGTTCCCGGTCGATTGACGCTACTCGGGTCGCCGCCTATAGGCTCGCCCGCGTCCCCTTGGGGCGGAGTAGCTCAGCTGGTTAGAGCAGCGGAATCATAATCCGCGTGTCGGGGGTTCAAGTCCCTCCTCCGCTGCCATTTTTTCGATCATCCTCAGGCGGTGACGGACAGCTGTGGGCCGAGGGTGCGTTCCGCCCACTCAAGTGCGTCATCGAACACCTGACGGTGCTCGATGAGCAATGCGCGGTCGTCGGCGTCGTAACGGTGCGCGAGATAGAAACGCCCGGTCTCCTTGGCGTGACGCTTCGACAGTGATCGGACATTATTTTCCAGATCGATCGGATTCATATCGAGGCCCAGCGCATCGGCAGCCTTTGTCGTGGCATCGAGCGGGGACGCAACGAGATCATCAAGATCGATGACGTGCTTGTCGTACCAGCCACCGCTTCGGGCCGCGCTGGAATGCACCGACCTGCAAAAAACGCGCGAGCAACGTCAAATTGGCCGCCTTGCGCAGCGGATCGGCACCGGCGGCGACGGCTTCGCGCAACAAATGCTCGCCATTGTCGGCGTCAGGCGCAAGGTGCCAGGCGATCTTGGCTGAATGATGCATCCGATCAGCGCCGCCGCGGAATACCGCGAGCAGGAAGCGCAATCGGCTGATGGTCATGAAAATCGGCCGAACGTCAGCCGTATTTTCGACGATGTCGTCTATCAGGACGTTGGACCAGCTGCCCGGCTTGACCGTCACTTTTTCGCTCGGCGTGAAGCGGCGACGAAGGGCTGCTGTCGCCAGCTTGAGCGGCGATTTGAGCGCATCGATCGATTGTCCGGCGCGGAGCCGCTCTATCTTCCACGTTGCAAGGTCGGCGAGGCACAGCGGCTCCTTGAGCACCAGTGAACGCCCGGGCACATCGAGCAGGCGTGACAACAAGGTCGAGCCGCAAAAGGCCACGCTGAATATGAAACGATTCTGAGTGGGCGCCGGATCGCTAACGTCGAAGATGTCATGCAACGCCACCGGCTGCGGCGGTCCGTGACCGATTGGGGTGCGGCCGTCGATGAATGAAGAATCGCGCAGCATTTGCGGGTCGGTCTTGAGGAACATCGCGCGGTCGTGGTCGACATCGATCGAGTGAAGAAAATTGGCCGGATCATCGAGGATATGCCCCGGATTCAAGCCCGTTCCGTTCGACGCTGACGCAGGCACGATGCCCCAACCCTCCTTTTAGTCCCGAAGGGACTAACGCCGGGATAGACGGTGGGTTCCGGCTACGGGATTTAGACACAACCCGAGTGGAGCAGGGACCGACGCGGCAGCCGCGCGGGTAACCTGCTCACACGTTGACATCTACTGTGTTGTATACGTAATACAGCGTGACACATCAGGGGAGTATATTATGTTGCATTCGGCGTTCGCTATCAGCCTGTTGCTCGCTTCGACGGCGGCATCGGCGGTTCCGCCCGGGTTCAAGGCCAAGGCCGACCAATTGCTCGCCAACGCTTACGCCGCCAACGGCCCCGGCGCAGCGGTGATCGTCACCGAA
>JANMKS010000269.1:0-8760 GCA_031372155.1 Sphingomonas sp. | reverse complement strand
CGGGCCAGATCGATCTTCAAGTCGTCGACGGAAACCAGGCCATCAGCCGCGTTGACGCCCGAGCGATGGCGCAGGGCGACGCGGATGCGCGCGAGCAATTCTTCTGTATCGAACGGCTTGACGACGTAATCGTCGGCTCCGAGGTCGAGCGCAGTTACTTTTTCCGATGTGGCGTCGCGCGCCGTCAGCACGATCACGGCCCGATCGGCCGCCTTGATGAGCGGTACGAGCTCGAGGCCGTCGCGGTCCGGCAGGCCTAGGTCGAGCAGAACAAGTTCACAACCCTCTCGCCGCGCGGCCGTTAGTGCTTCGGCAGCTGTCGCCGCTTCGGCGACCGTGTGACCCTCACGCTCGACGGCGCCGCGCACCAGGCGGCGAATAGCGGGCTCATCGTCGACGACAAGGATGCGGGCGGTCACAATGCAGACTTTCGCAGCGATGCGGCCGGCCACGTCAGCGTGAGCATCGCGCCCCCTTCCGGTCGGTTTGCTGCGACGACCGACAGGCCCATGGCCTCTGCGAATCCCTTGACGATGGCGAGTCCAAGTCCGGTGCCGCCGCTGCGATCGTCGCCATCGACGCGCGTGAACCTGTCGAACATGGCCTGCTCGCCGCCGGCGGGAAGGCCCGGTCCCTCATCGAGAATTTTCAGTGAAAGCCGGTCGACTTCTCGCTCGGCTGTGACGGTGATAGGCGTCCCGGAAGGGGCGAATTTGGCGGCGTTGCCGAGCAGATTGATGAGGATGTGGTGCAGCATGAGCGGGTCGGCCTCAACGAGCGGCAGCGACGGGGACACGTCGAATATGATCGGATGCACCGCCAGTTCGGTGCGCAGATCCTGCGTCGCAGCCGCGATTGCATCTGTGAGGTCGGTGGCCTCGCGCCGAACCACCAGTGCACCTGCTTCTATCCGCGTCATCTCAACCAGGTCGTCGAACACGCGGCGCAACCGGCGAGCTTCGGCCTGCAATGTCGTCGTCGTCGGCATTTCTCCATGCTCTGCAGCCAGCGCGTCTGCCGCCGCCACCACCGCGGTCAGCGGCGTCTTCAGGTCGTGCCCAATTGATGAAATGAGCGTGGCGCGAAGACGGTCGCGCTGTTGAAGCGCATCGACCTCGCGCGCCTGAACCTCGAGTTGGAGACGCTCGTGTGCCAGGGCTGCCTGCCCAAGCATGGTCGTGAACAGGATCCGCCGGTCGGCGGGGATCGGGCTGCCAGGGCGATCATGTGCGACTCCCAGGACGGCCAATACGCCAAGCGCGGTTTCAAGCGGGTGGAATTGCCACTCGCTCGCGGTCAGTGTGCCGGTATCACGCCCTGCAACTTCACCGCGGTCGAAACACCAGTCGGCGGCGGTGGTATCAATGGGTCCAAGCGCGGGCGTGTCGGGATAGGACCCAGCGAGGACGCGCTTGCCGTTGCGCTCCACAAGCAGGACTGTGGCAACATCGAGCACGGCACCGATTTCTTCACAGGTGGCGCGCGCAGTGCTCTGTTCATCGGCAACCGAAGCGAGGCGCTGACCGAAGGCCGCAAGCGCCGCGTTCTCACTTGCCGCACGTTGCCCAACGTTCGCTTCACGGCGTAGTCGACCGGCCAGTTGGCTTGCCACCACGGCAACGACGGTCAGCACCAGCAGCGTCACGACATTCTGCGGGTCCGAAATTGTGAATGTGAAGATTGGCGGCAGGAAGAAGAAATTATAGGTCAGCGCGGCCACGAGCGTCGTGGCAAGCGACGCCCTGAGACCGAACACCGTCGCGGTCGCGATTACCGGCAGAAGATAGAGCAGATCCAAAGAGTTCGCGCCGAAAATCGGTGCCATCAATTCGGCAAGGACCGTGGTTGCCGCGACAAAAGCAAGTCCAGCAAGCACACCCCCTGTCGCGGGCCTGCGCGGTCCCGGTTTTTCGGTTCGGGAGCCGCTTTCGGCGGCGATCGGCATGACGTGAATGGCTACTCCGTCAAGCGCGCGTACGAGTCGGTCGACGACCGAGCCATGGCGCAACTCGAACCACCAGCTGCGCCGCGACTTGCCGATAACGATCGCTGTCGCGCGGGCATCGCGAACGTGCCCTACCAGTCCGTCGAAGACGTTTTTTGCCGGAACTGCAGCAATCGACGCTCCCAGAGCGTTGGCCAGACTTAGGGATTCCGCAACTCTGAACTGAGCCTCGGCCGACAAAGTCGCGGTTCGCGGCGTTTCTATGACGACCGCCGTCCACGGCGCACGGAGCGCGTCGGCAAGGCGCTTTGCCGAGCGGATCAGGGTTTCGCTTCCGGGCTGATCGCCGACTGCCACGACGAGTCGTTCTCCCGCCGGCCAATTACCCGTCTCGCCCGTCAGTGCCACATGATCGAGCAGCGATCGGTCGACTGCCTGCGCCGCGCGCCGCAACGCCATCTCTCGCAACGCCGACAGATTGGATTTCGAAAAAAAATGATTGAGCGCGCGAGTAGCTTCGTGCGGGATGTAGACTTTGCCCGCCTTCAGCCGGTCGATCAGTTCATCCGGCGGCACGTCGACGACTTCAATGTCTGCGTCGTCGAGGACCGCATCGGGAACGGTTTCCCGGACGCGGACGCGCGTAAATCCGGCGACGACGTCGTTGAGGCTTTCGACATGCTGGATGTTGAGCGTCGTCAGCACGTCAATACCTGCGTCGCGCAACTCCTCGATATCCTGCCACCGTTTGGGGTGGCGGCTGCCAGGCGCGTTGCTGTGGGCAAGTTCGTCGATCAGCGCGACTTGCGGACGGCGCGACAACATGGCGTCGATGTCAAGTTCATCAAGGCGGTGAGCACCGTGCTCGATCAACCGGCGCGGCAGCAACTCGAACGGGTCGACCAGCGACACGGTTTCCGCGCGACCGTGCGTCTCGACGATGCCGACAACTACGTCGCGTCCGGCTTGAAGAAGTTCTGCACCTTCGCGCAGCATTTCATAGGTCTTGCCGACACCTGGGGCAGCCCCCAGAAATATTTTCAGCCGACCGCGCGCTTCACGCTTGGCTGCCTTCAGCAACGCCTCGGGCGAAGATCGTGGCTCGTTCATCGCCCTCCGTTAGCCGACCCACCGTCAAGCTGTCGATTGAGCAGAAGCACGTTGACATGCGGATCGCCGATTATGCCGAGCACGGGATAGCTGATCGCGTCCCCGACTATTTCGCGCAGCGCCGTCTCGTTCATACCCCGTGCCCGCGCAACTCTCGTGACCTGCGCAAAAGCCGCCTCGGGGCTAAGATCGGGATCGAGCCCCGAGGCGCTAGTGGTGACCAGGTCAGGCGGAACATCGACCCCGGTCATGCCTTGAGCACGCGCGTCGGCCACACGGGCAGCGATGGCGTCGTGCAAATCCTTCGATCCGGGTGCCAGGTTGCTGGCCGAGGACGCGCTTGCGTCATACCCCTTGCCCGCCGACGAGGGACGGGGATGAAAATAGCGGGCGCTGGAAAAGCCCTGTGCGATGATTTCGGAGCCGATGACCTGACCTTCCTGCCGTATCAGGCTCCCGTTTGCGCGGCCGGGCATCGTCAACTGGGCGATGCCGGTAATAAGTGCGGGAAAGGCGAGGCCGACCAGGGCCGCCATAAGCAGCAGGAGGATAGCGGCGGGGCGCAGCGCACGGGTGATTTCGGTGAACATGGAGATATCCTCAGGCGAGGTTGAGGCCGACGACGGCCAGGTCAATCAGCTTGATGCCGACGAACGGCGCAATGAGGCCGCCGACACCGTAGACGGCAAGATTGCGCGCGAGCAGGTCTCCGGCGGGCGCAGGGCGATACTTCACACCCTTCAATGCAAGCGGCACCAACGCCGGGATGATGAGCGCGTTGAAGATGATGGCGGACAAAATGGCGCTTTCGGGGCTTGCGAGGCCCATGACGTTGAGCACGCCAAGCCCCGGGTAAAGCACGACGAAGATCGCGGGCAGAATCGCGAAATATTTGGCGACGTCGTTTGATATCGAAAACGTCGTCAGCGCACCCCGTGTCATCAGCAACTGCTTGCCGAGCCCGACGATCTCGATGAGTTTTGTCGGATCGCTGTCGAGATCGACCATGTTGCCCGCCTCGCGTGCGGCCTGCGTGCCGGTGTTCATCGCCACGCCGACGTCGGACTGGGCAAGCGCGGGCGCGTCGTTGGTGCCGTCGCCGCACATCGCGACAAGCTTGCCGCCCTCCTGCTCGCGACGGATCAGCGCGAGCTTGTCCTCGGGCGTTGCTTCGGCAAGGAAGTCGTCGACACCGGACTCCGCGGCAATGCTGGCGGCTGTCAGTGGGTTGTCGCCAGTAATCATGACCGTACGGATGCCCATGCGGCGAAGCTCTCCGAAACGCTCGCGGACGCCCGCCTTGACGATATCCTTGAGCTGGACGACGCCAAGCAGACGGTTGCCATCGGCGACGGCCAATGGAGTTGCACCCTGTCTGGCGATGCCGTCGGCTATGCCAGTCAGCGCCTCGGCCTGCGGCACGTCCCCCAAGCGCCGCAGCACCGCGTCGACCGCGCCCTTGATGAGTTCGCGCTCCCCGATCTTCAGCCCCGATACGCGCGTCTGCGATGTAAACGCGATCGCCTCGGCGGCTGCGGGCATTGTTTCGCCGTCGCCCGCCAGAACGACGATCGATCGACCTTCAGGTGTTTCGTCCGCCAGGCTTGCCATTCGGGCGGCCGCGCTCAATTCGGCAAGCGTCACGCCCGGGACCGGAAGGAACGCCGTTGCCTGACGGTCGCCGATCGTGATTGTGCCGGTCTTGTCGAGCAGCAGGGTGTCGATGTCCCCCGCCGCCTCGACCGCGCGACCGGACTTCGCCAGCACGTTAAAACGGACGAGCCGGTCCATCCCCGCAATGCCGATTGCCGATAGTAGCGCCGAAATCGTCGTCGGGATGAGCGTCACGAACAGCGCCACCAGTACCGGCACGGCAAGCGCACCACCTGCGTAGCGGGCGAAGGCGGGCAGGGTGCCAACCGCAATCAGGAAGATGAGCGTCAGTCCGGCGAGCAATATGGTGAGCGCGACTTCATTCGGTGTCTTCTGACGAGCAGCACCTTCAACGAGCGCGATCATGCGGTCGAGAAATCCTTGCCCTTGAGCAGCGGTCACGCGCACTTTTATGCTGTCGGCGATGACGCGGGTGCCAGCCGTCACAGCCGAGCGATCGCCGCCAGCCTCGCGAATGACGGGTGCGCTTTCGCCCGTGATCGCCGCCTCGTTGACGCTTGCGACCCCGAAAACGACTTCGCCGTCTGCTGGCACCAGATCGCCGGTTTCCACCAGGACGACCTCGTCGATCATCAGCTGTGTGGCGGGTACGCGACTCCACGTTTCGCCCACACCCAGCATGCGCTTCGCCCACAGGTCCGCCTTTGTGTTGCGAAGGCTCGCGGCTTGGGCCTTGCCACGACCCTCTGCCAGCGCCTCGGCAAAATTCCCGAAGAGCACGGTTAGCCAGAGCCAGAATACCAGTTGCCCCTCGAACGCTGCGTTGCCCGTGCCTGTCGCCAGTCCTTTGACGAGAAGCACTGTCGAAAGTGCCGCAACGATCGCTGTCACGAACATGACGGGGGTGCGGATCAGCGCGCGCGGATCAAGCTTTACGATGGCGTCGCGTGCAGCGGCGGCCATCAGCGGCCCGGTAAAGAGCGAGGGTGCATCAGCCATTGAGAAAGCCTTAATTGAGGGTGCCGGCAGCGACTTGCGCCTGGTCGGCAATTGGACCGAGGACGAGGCTGGGCAGGAACGTCAGCCCGCCGACGATGACGATGACAGCGGCAAGTAGTCCGATCCACAGCGCGCCCGTTGTCGGGAACGAACCCGAACTGGTCGGGATGTGACGCTTCGCTGCAAGCCCGCCAGCGATCGCAAGCACCGGCAGGATTACGCCGAACCGTCCAGCGAACATCCCCAGCGCCAGCAAGATGTTGTAAAAGGGCGTGTTGCCTGTCAGCCCTCCGAAAGCCGATCCGTTATTGGCGGCGGCGCTTGAAAAGGCGTAGAGCATTTCGCTGAAACCGTGCGGTCCTTTCGCAAGCGGACCGGCCAGACCGGCAGGAGCGACACTGGCGATCGCGGTCAGTCCCAGGATCATGAGCGGCGGCACGAAAATGGCAACGACGGCCAGCTTCATCTCTCGGGCTTCGATCTTCTTGCCGACATATTCGGGCGTGCGACCGACCATCAAGCCTGCGATGAACACGGCAAGAATTGCATAAATGAGTACTGCATACAGGCCCGAGCCGACGCCTCCGATAACGAGTTCGCCCAACTGCATGTTGAACATCGGAACCAGGCCTCCGAGCGGCATCAGGCTATCGTGTGCGGCGATGACCGCACCCGTCGAAGTGGCGGTGGTGATGGTGGCAAACAGGGCCGAAGTGGCGACGCCGAAACGAACTTCCTTGCCCTCCATATTGCCACCGGCAAGTCCGAGTGCGTGGTGCAGGGGATTGCCCGCCGCCTCAGCGCCGTACGCAACGGTGATGCCGACGAGAAACAGCAGGATCATCGCCGCAAGTATCGCCCAGCCTTGCCGAATGTTTCCCACGGCCTTGCCGAAGGTGAGCGTCAATCCGGCGCCGATTACGAAGATCGAAAGCATCTGGATGAGGTTGCTGATTGCCGAGGGGTTTTCGAATGGGTGCGCCGAGTTGGCGTTGAAGAAGCCGCCGCCATTTGTGCCGAGCATCTTGATCGCGAGCTGAGAGGCAACCGGTCCGAGTGCGATGACTTGCTTCGCGCCCTCCACCGTGTTCGCGGTGACCGACGCGGCGAATGTCTGCGGCACGCCGAGCGCGACATAGATCAGCGCTAGGACGAAGCAAGCGGGAACGAGCAGGTAGAGCGTTATCCGCGTTACATCGACCCAGAAATTGCCGATGCCGGAAACCTGTCGCCGCGCAAATCCGCGGATCAGTGCGAAGGCGACGGCAATTCCTGTGGCCGCGGACAGGAAATTCTGCGTGGTCAACCCGATCATCTGCGACAAGTGCGAGAGCGTGGTTTCGCCGCCGTAATTCTGCCAGTTCGTATTTGTAACGAAGCTGACGGCGGTGTTGAACGCCAGCAGCGTCTCAACCCCACCAAATCCTTGCGGGTTCAGCGGCAGCCACCCCTGAAGCTTCAGTGTCGCGAACAAGAATGCGATGCCGATGATGTTAAAAACCATCAACGAGCAGGTGTAGGCCCGCCAGCCCTGCTCCGCTGCGGGATCGACGCCGGCAATGCGATAAATGGTCCGCTCGACGGCGGCAAAAGGAAGGGTTGGCCGGGAGTAAAGCGCGAACAGCCACGCTCCCATTGGAACGGCCAGCGCCACGAAGACGACGATGTACAACAGGATCATCGCCCAACCGCCGAAGGTCATCGCACTCATCCTTAGTGTCGTTCGGGCCGTGCGAGCACGGCAACAAGGTAGACAAACACGATCGCAAGCGTGATCGCGCCAAGAAGCAGGTCGGTGGACATGGCGAGCCTTCACAAATCTGTCGGTGTTCTATGAACTCGACCCGCGTTAAGCCGCGCGAGGAAAAAGCGGGCGCCGCATAAAGCCAGCGTAAAGAGCTTTGGAGTGAGCCGTCGCGACGGACGCGGAACACCACCGCCGTTCGCGCATTGAATCGGTCCCGTAACTAAAGGACCGTAGATGGCGGCACGCCCGTATTGGCAGGGACAAATCCGGCTCGCGCTGGTGTCGATCCCTGTCCAGATTTTCACCGCCACGCGCAGCGGATCCAGTGTCGCTTTTCGTCAGATCCACGAACCTTCGGGCAAGACGATCAAGTACGAAAAGACGGTCCCCGGCATCGGTCCGGTTGATCCCGACGACATCGTGAAGGGCTTCGAATATGAGAAGGGCAGTTATGTCCTGCTTGAGGACAAGGAGCTCGATGCGGTTCGGCTAGAATCGAAAAAGACGCTCGAGCTGACGCAGTTCGTCGATACGAACGAGATCGACGTTCTTTATTACGAGAAGCCCTATTTCGTCGTTCCCGCCGACGATCTTGCCGAGGAAGCGTTCATTGTGCTGCGCGAGGCCTTACGCCGGACCAAGAAAGTAGGGCTCGGGCAGCTTGCGATGCGCGGCCGTGAGTATGTGGTCAGCATCAAGCCGTGCGGGCGCGGGATGATCATGGAAACGCTGCGTTATGCCGATGAACTGAACAAGGCGGGCGCGTACTTTCACGACATTCCCGATACCAAGCCCGACGACGAATTGCTCGACCTTGCGGAAACGCTGATCGCGAAGAAGTCCACCCCCTTCGCGCCCGACAAGTTCCACGATCACTATGTCGAAGCATTGAAGGAGCTTGTCGCGCGCAAGCTGAAGGCAAAGGGCGGGGTCATCACGCCTGACGAGGAGGATGCGCCGAAGAAAGGCGGCAGCAATGTCATCGACCTGATGGCAGCGCTCAAGAAATCGATCGAGAAGCCCGGCGATGCGGCCAAACCTGCCGCGAAGACTCCGGCAAAGAAACCGGCGAAGAAGCGTGCCGCCTGATCTCCTTGAGAAATACAATGCCAAGCGCGACTTTGCGAAAACCGCTGAGCCTGCGGGCAAGATTGCCGGGGGTAGCGGCAATCGCTTCATCGTGCAGAAGCACGATGCGACGCGATTGCACTGGGATTTTCGGCTCGAGGTCGACGGCGTCCTGAAGAGCTGGGCCGTGACACGGGGACCGAGTGCCAATCCCGACGACAAGCGGTTGGCAGTGCGGACCGAGGATCATCCGCTGTCCTACGCCGATTTTGAGGGC
>JANMKS010000230.1:0-1696 GCA_031372155.1 Sphingomonas sp. | reverse complement strand
GGCCGGCTGGCCGAGGTGCTCGACCGGCTGCTGCCGACGCATCCGCAATATGGCGCGCTTCGCTATGCGCTCGAAGTCACGCCAAAGACCGACACCGCAAAGATCAATCGCATCCGGCTCAACATGGACCGCTGGCGCTGGTTGCCGCGCGAGCTTGGCGCAAAATATATCATCGTCAACGTCCCCGCTTTCCATGCCACGCTGGTCGAAAACGGGGTCACGCGCTGGAAGCACAAGGCGATCGCCGGGGCGATCAAGACCCCGACCCCGCAGTTGAGCGTGTTGGCCACCGGCGTGATGCTCAATCCGTCGTGGGAGGTGCCGCCAAGCATCGCGAAGGAAGTTGCGGGCAAGCCCGGCTACATCGCGATCAAGGACAAGAACGGCAAGTTCGTGCGCTGGAGCCAGCCGCCGGGCCCAGGCAACGCGCTCGGCCAGCTGAAGTTCGTGATGTACAATCCCCACAATATCTACCTTCACGACACCAATGCGCGCAGCCGGTTCAGCAGCCGGATGCGGGCATTGTCGCACGGCTGCGTCCGGACCGAGAATGTCCTTGACCTGGCCACCCAGCTGCTGGGCGACGATGGTGGCGAATGGACGCGAGAGAAGATCGCCGAGACGCTGGCGTCCAAGAAGTCCAAGCAGGCCAACTTCGTCAAGCCGGTCCCGGTCTACATCGTCTATTTCAGTTCGGCGGCGCGCACTGACGGGACGATCGAGGATTACGACGACCTCTACAAGCGCGACTCCAAGGTCATCGCCGCTCTGCTCGACCGCGACGGCAAGCCTGGTGCTGCGCCGGGCACGGCGGCGGTCAAGAAGGTCGCGGCGCGTTAAGGGGACTCTCCCGACAGTGGCGCTTTTCTGCTGCCGTCACCCATTACAGAGCACTTAAACAAAAAAGGCGGCCTCCCGAAACCGGGAAGCCGCCTTTTTTTGCCCTTCGGTCCCGCTTAGGCAAGCTTGTCGGCGTAGATCATCCGGCCATCGGCAAGGCGGTCCATCACGCGCCACTGGCTGGCGCGGCTGAACGCGAAGCACCCTTCCGAGCGCCCGAGCTTGCCATGCTGGGCAATCATGTCGGGTTCGGCATACCAGGCGTTGTGAATGACGATGGCGCGCGATTCGGCGTTGTTGTTGGTCCAGTCGAGCCCCTGCACCTTCATCGAGAGACCATATTTGCCGTCATAGGTGTCCGAGGTGATGTAGGTTCCGTTCGAGCTCGCATAGGATCCGAACTCATTGGAAAACAGTTCGACGAAGCCCGAATGGTCGGGGTCCGAACCGCGGCCATGCGCGACGGCGTGGCTTTCATAGGTGCCGCCCAGCAAATCGACGAGGTGGAACCGGGCATGGCCACTGTCCATCGAGAAATCGACCACGCCGATGACGTCGCGGTGGCGAATCGGGCCGCGGTGCGAATCGAGCGCTGCTTTGGCGCGCGCGAACAGCGCCGGATTGATCCCGGTGGGAACGAACGGAGCCGGAGCAACCGGAAGAATCGGCGCGATGGGGGGCAACGGGGGCACCAACAGCGCGCTCGGGATGGCGTTCGAGGCGGCCGCCGACGACAATAAGAGTCCGCCAGCGCCAGCAGCGCCCAAACGCAACATTTCCCGACGATTCAACGACATAGTGGCCCTCCAACTGAGCCGCCCTTATAGCGCAAAAAGGATTAATCTCCGATAAGCCG
>JANMKS010000192.1:0-1758 GCA_031372155.1 Sphingomonas sp. | reverse complement strand
CTCGAAAAACGCGTCGACCGGGATCAGGCACCGCCCCTTTTCGAACGCCCTGCCCTCCGACCGATAATTGAACACCGGCTTGCCGGTCGGCCCGGGCCAGCTCCACCGGCGCACCACCACCTCGGGTTCCGCTGCCATCTTTACGATCGCGGTGCGGTCGGTAATCCGGATGCTTTCCTTCGCCTCCAGATTGGGCAGCCCCTCGGGAAACACGAGCGGAATCTTCAGCTGGCTGAAGTCATTCCGCATGATGTCGAGCGAGATACGGCGAGCGACTTCGTTGCACATCGCGTCGGCCTACTGATTTAGCGAAGCTAAATCGAGGCTCCAGACGCAATCGGCCAGCGCGGCTCAAGCCGCGACTGACGAAAGCGTGGGCTTTGCCCATGCCACATCGCGCGAAGCTAGGATTTATCCAAGCTAAATCCATCAATAATTCGCGCGATCGGCCTGCCTCGCCAAAGCGCCGACCGACGACATGATTTGCCCCCGCGGACCCCTTTGACCTGATACCATTTACACGCCACACCATCCCCATGCCCTCCACCCCCGTCATCGCCGCCATTCTGTGGGCCGTCATCCTCGGCGGCGTCGGCGGGCTCGTCACCGAAATCGGCCCCTGGTATCGCAATTTGAAAAAACCCAGCTGGCAACCGCCCGACTGGCTGTTCGGCCCTGCCTGGACGATCATCCTCGGCTTGGCTGCCTGGGCCGCTGTGAAGGCTTGGTACGGCACTACCGATCCTGTCGCGCACCGCGTCATCGCCATCCTGTATGCGATCAACTTCACCTGCCACCTCGCCTGGTCGCCGCTGTTCTTTAAATTGAAGCGGCCCGACCTTGCCCTGATCGAGGTCGTGTTTCTCTGGGCCTCGGTGCTGTCGCTGGCGATTTGCCTGCGCCCGTATTCGGTCACGGCCAGCTGGATGATCGTGCCCTATCTGGTCTGGGTCAGTTTTGCCGCCTGCCTGAACCTGGTCATCGTCCGCCTCAATCCCCGCGCGCGCTCGTCCGTCCCGTTCGTGTCGAGCGACGTCGAGACACCCCTCAACTAAGCCGCACGACCGTCGCCACCTCGGGACGCGCCGTCCCTGCAACAAGCGCGGCAAACGCTTCGGCGGCTGCGTCCAGCCCTTCGACCGCCTCGATCCGAACCAGCGCCTCCGCCGACGCCGCGAAGCTGCCCCAGTCACCGGCCACGGCGCGTCCAAATCCCTTGCCGCCCAAATTGCCCACCACGGCGGCAACGTGATCGGGCGCAAAAAACAGCACCGGCTTTGGCCCCGGCATTTCTCCTGCACCCCCGCGCTCGTCCCAGTGCGTCAGACCAACCAGACTGGAATGTTTCAATCCCTCGCCAAGCGCCTCATGCACTGACCTGAGCACCGCCCCATTGCCCGCGAAGTCCACCGATACCGCCTGCGTCCCGCGCAATTGGGCGATGTCGTCGTAAGCCAGCACCCGGTCGTAAAGCCCGGTTCCCTTCACGAACTCGACATTGGCGACCGAAGTCAGCCCGACCCGCTCGACGTCCGGCACGCCCGACCCGACCAGTTGCGCCAGCGCAAGTGCAGTTTTCGAAGAAGCACTCGTCATCACGACCGTATCCGCGCCGTACCAGTTTTCTCGGACGAACATTTCCCGGATCAGCCAGCTGGTCAGGAACAGTGGCTCGAATACCGAGCGCACGTTCTCGCGCTGCGGGTGATGCCCCGGATCGCCCGCCAACCGGCGGTATTGGTTATACACCGACGCCAG
>JANMKS010000179.1:0-3956 GCA_031372155.1 Sphingomonas sp. | reverse complement strand
GGATATTTTGCCGACAGCCGGGTGGAGTTCGACGGCTTCCAGTCGAGCTTCCCCTATGGCCAGATCGACACCGCAGAATTTTCAAAGACCCAGCAAGTCTTCGGATATGCCGGCGTCAATGTCCGCACCGGTCCTGTGAAGAATCGTTTGGCCTTCACGCTGAGCGACACAAATCGCGACAGCTTCGACCCGGCCTTCGGCACCGCGCCCTCGTTCATTGCGCGTGGCCGGACCGAGCGCTTCGAATATCAGGGCGATGCGACAATCAGCGACGGCATTCGCGCCGTCTTCGGCCTCGAACACGAAACGTCACGCTTCACGGACGGCTTCACCCGCGCGTCGACGGGGCTTAGCAGCGCGTATCTGCAGGCGATCGTCACCCCGGTCGAGACCTTGACGCTGACCGGCGGCGCGCGCGTCGACGATCACCGGACTTACGGCACCGAAGCGACATTCAGCGCGAACGCGGCGTGGCGAGTCGGGCACGGCACGATCTTGCGCGCAAGCTATGGCGAAGGATTCAAGGCACCGACGCTTTTTCAGCTGTTCAGCGCCTATGGGAACACGGCGCTGCGCCCCGAAAGCGCGCGAAGCTACGACGTGGGCATCGAGCAGTCGTTGATCGAGGGGACTATGCGCGCAGGCGTCACCGGCTTCTGGCGTGACACGAACGACCAGATCGACTTCTTCGACTGTTTCGGCAGTACTGACCCGCGCTGCGTCAGCCAGCCTTACGGATTTTACGACAACATTGCGCGGACGCGGTCTCGCGGAGTCGAGGCTTTCGTAGAGCTTCGCCCCACGAACACCCTCACCGTGACGGCGAACTACAGCTACATCGATGCGCAGAACCGCGGCACCGGCAACGCCCTGCTGCGCCGGCCCGCAAACAGCATCAACGCCGATATCGACTGGTCACCGCGCGACTGGCTGAAACTGGGCGGCAGTGTCAGGACCGTCAGCGACAGCTTCGACGGTTTCGGCGGGACGATCCGCCTCGACGGCTATACGATCGCCGCAATCCGCGCGGCCGTTCCGATCGGCGAGCGCTTCGAGATTTACGGCCGCGTCGAAAACCTCTTCGACGAACGCTACACAACCGTCGCGGGATACGGGACGCTCGGACGCAATGCCCACGTCGGCGTTCGGGCGAAGTTCTAGGCAATTGAGCCGCAACCGAATCGCGGCTACCACGGACTCGACGAAGGAACGACAGATGGCCGCAGCACGATCGACATCCCAAAATATTTACTGGAGCGGCGTGCTCGCCGTGACGGCAGTGCTGGGCAGCTACGCTCTCGCCTGCGTCTTTCCGTTCGCGGCACTTGCGGCACTGGCGGCGGTGACCTTACCCCGACGTCAGGGCGTCGTGCTCGTGGCGGCGGCCTTTGGCGTCAATCAGGTCGTCGGCTTCTCGCTGCTCGATTATGCACAGGGCGATCACGCGCTCCTGTGGGGTGCTGTCATCGGTGCTGCGGCGTTCCTGGCGCTTGGCGCTGCACGGCTCGCCTACGGTTCGGAAACGCGCGCCGTGTCGGTCCGCTCGGTATCGGCACTCGCAGCCGCAATCGCGGCGTACCAGGTCGTGATGTTCGTCGGTGCCTTTGCGCTCGACGGCTTTGCCAGTTCCACGCCGGAAATCGTAGCGACCGTCGCGCGCAACGATGTGCTGTGGTTCGCCGGATTGCTGGCGCTGAACCTTGCGCTGACGTCGGCGCTGCCGCGCTGGTTCGGGTCCACGAAAATACTCCGCACAGCGTGACAGTGACGCCGGTTTCGCAGTGGCGCAGCCATGGCTGGACGCAACACGTCTGCACGCATCGGTCATCGATCACCTCGACCGACATGACGTTTTCGGTTTTCGTGCCCGACCATGCGGCGGGCGCGCGCCTGCCCGTGCTCTGGTATTTGTCCGGCCTGACCTGCACCCACGCCAACGTGACCGACAAGGGCGAATACCGTGCCGCCTGCGCCCAACACGGCATTATATTCGTGGCCCCCGATACAAGTCCACGCGGCGACGACGTTCCCGACGACGACGCTTATGATTTCGGACAAGGCGCGGGCTTCTATGTCGACGCGACCGAAGCCCCCTGGTCGAGCCACTTCCGGATGCGCAGCTATATCGAGGACGAGCTTCCTGAAGTCATCGCCGCGAACTTTCCTGCGGATATGGAACGACAGGGCATTACCGGCCATTCGATGGGCGGCCACGGCGCGCTCAGTATCGCTCTGCGCGATCCGGACCGATTCAGGAGCGTGTCCGCCTTCGCGCCGATTGTCGCGCCGCTGCATTGCCCCTGGGGCGAAAAGGCGCTGGCCGGCTACCTCGGGCCCGATCGCGACGCTTGGCGGCAATATGACGCCTGTGCGCTGATCGAGGACGGCGCTCGCGTTACTGAACTGCTCGTCGATCAGGGCACCGCCGACACTTTCCTTGAAAGCCAGTTGAAACCGCACCTCCTGTCGCGCGCATGTGACGATGCGGGTATCGAACTCACCTTGAGGATGCAGGCCGGCTACGACCACAGCTATTACTTTGTATCGACGTTTATGGCGGACCACATCCGCTGGCATGCGGAGCGCCTGAGATCTTGATCGAAAAGCCACCTCTTATCGTCGGTCTCGGCGGAACCATGACCGCGAACAGTTCGTCCGAACGCGTGCTTCGCCATGTCCTGGCGGCGTGTGAAGCGACAGGGGCCGAAACGCTCTGCTTCGACGGCACTGCGCTCGACTTGCCGATGTATGGCTATGGAACCCCGCGCACTGAAAAAGCCGCTGCGCTCATCGACGCACTGCGGCGTGCGGAGGGTGTGGTCATAGCCTCGCCGGGTTATCACGGCACCGTGTCGGGCCTCATCAAAAACGCGCTTGATTACATCGAGGACATGGCAAAGGATGACCGCCCCTATTTCGAGGGGCGCGCGGTCGGGCTGATTTCGGTCGCCGCCGGGTGGCAAGCGACCGGCACCACCCTGGCGACGCTCCGCAGCATCGTTCATGCGTTACGGGGCTGGCCCACGCCGATGGCGATCACGGTCAATTCGGTGCAGCCGGTGTTCGGCGACGACGGCAGCGTGACCGACCCGACGCTGATCAAGCAACTCGACATTCTTGCACAGCAAGTGGTCGGATTCGCCCGAATGCGGGCGCTCGACGACCTCGCACGGGCCAGTGCGGCGGCGGAAGCGAGCGATTAGCCCTTGACGATGTGCAGCGACGGTCCGACCCTTCGGGCATGACGATCAATTCCGACCCAATGGCCATGTTCCGCGATGCCGTCACCCAATGGGAAAAGATGGCGAACGAATTCGGTGGCCAGCTTATGAACCGCCCCGAAACCGCTCAGGCAATGCACGGTGCGACGGGGCTTGCGCTGAAGGCACAGCAAAGTGCGCACGAGGCGATGGCGAAACTGCTGGCGGCGGCGAACATGCCGAGTAAAGCGGAGATCGAGGCGCTGGGAATGCGGCTCGGCGCGATCGAGAACACCCTTGCGCGTATCGAAGAACGCCTGGGGTCTTCATCCGGCAGCCCAGTCGAACAGCCCAAGCCTCGGCGCACCCGGACTCCATCGTCTTCGAAATGAGCGAACCGCTCGCCCTCGCGCGTACCGAATTCGAACGCGCAATGCAGCGCAACATCAAGGGGCTGGGGTACTTCACCTCGCCCGATCCGGTGCTTGGAGCCTGCCAGAAGGACACGTTGATCGCGCGCGGCACGCTCCGCCTCTATCACTACCGCCCGCTGGTCGACGAAGTTTTTCGGGTACCGATCCTGCTCGTGATGGCGACGACCAACCGCGGCTACATCTTCGACATGGTTCCCGGGCAAAGCTTCGTCGAGTTCCTGCTGCGCCAGGGTTACGACGTGTTCATGGTCGACTGGGAAGCGCCGCGCGCCGACGAAAAGCACCTGGCGCTTGAGGATTACGTCCTCGATTTCCTCCCGGC
>JANMKS010000101.1:0-3490 GCA_031372155.1 Sphingomonas sp. | reverse complement strand
GCACGTGTCTCGACCAAGGTCTTTACGAGCCGTGCGAGATCAACGTCCTCGAACCGGGATCGGCTGAGCTGCGCGTCGATCCGCGACAATTCGGCGATGTCGTTGATCAGCCGGTCGAGGCGGCGGACGTCGTCGCGAATGATGGCAAGCAGCTGTAGCCGAAGCGCTGGATCGACCACGCGGTCGAGGCTTTCCACCGCCGACGAAAGCGAAGCGAGCGGGTTCTTCAGTTCATGGCTGACGTCGGCGGCAAACGCCTCCACGGCATCGATCCGTTGCCGGAGCGCAAGCGTCATGTCGGACAGTGCCCGCGCGAGCAGGCCGATCTCGTCGTTCCGGGCGGGAAGCCGCGGCACTACGACATCACGCGCCCGCCCCAGGCGAACGCGCGTCGCTGCCATCGCCAGGCGTTTCAGCGGACGCACGATCGTCCGCGCAAGGAACAGCGACAATGCAGCCGAGAGGAGCAGCGCCAGCGTGACGATGACGGCAAGGCGGAAGCGTTCCTCTCTGACGAGGCGCGTAACGTCGAGCGCGTTTTGTCCCGTCAGAAGGAAGAGAGGCCGGTTGCCGACGCGCGTTGCGGCCGTAATGACCAGCGAGCGATCGGGAGCCAGCCGGACGCGCGAGGCGATGTGAGCGCCTTCCTTCATGACGGCGACGAGTTCGGGCCAGTGCGAAGCGTCAAGCTTACCCTGATCGACATACGGCAGCGGGATCGGCGCGCGCACGATCCGGTCGCCCAGCGCATCGATCCAGCGGGCGGCGCGCGCAGAAGCCGATTCGGTTGCAGGGTCGATCAGGCGAAAGGTGCGGGGGCCAAGTTGCCAGCTGTCGAGTTTCAGTGTGCCGGCTTCATCGTAACTGCGTATGCGATCGCCCGATTCTTGACCCAGCGAACGGATGATCGCCGCGTGCGCGCTGTCGGGCGCGCTCGCCAGGACGGTGGCGATCAGCTCGATCTCGCGTTCCTGCTGCGTGCGCCGTTCTTCGATCAGTCGGCTACGAAATCCGTCGAGGTAGAATATGCTGCCCCCGACGAGCGCCAGCGCCACGATGTTCACGGCGAGAATGCGGAGCGTCAGCGATCCGCCCGCGCGCACCGGCCGCGATCGATCAGGCGTCGGAGAAGCGATAGCCCGCACCGTATAGAGTGGCGATCGCGTCGAACTCGGGGTCGACCTGCCGGAACTTGCGCCGCAGCCGCTTTATGTGGCTGTCGATCGTACGGTCGTCGACATAGACGTCATCCTGATAAGCAACGTCCATCAGCTGATTGCGGCTCTTCACGACATCGGGGCGCGTGGCCAGAGCCTCCAGAATCATGAACTCGGTGACGGTCAGGACGACGTTTTTGCCGTCCCACAGGACGCGGTGGCGTGATGGGTCCATTTCAAGCCGCCCGCGAACGATCGGCTCCGCAGGGGGCGTGTCCGTGTTCGGGGGGCTGCGCGCGATTTCGACCCGGCGGAGGATGGCGCGGATGCGCGCGATCAGCAGCCGTTGCGAGAACGGCTTCGAGATGTAATCATCGGCACCGAGCGCAAGCCCCAGCGCCTCGTCCAGCTCATCATCCTTCGACGTCAGGAAAATAAGAGGAAGCGCGGACTTCTCGCGGAGCCGCCTGAGTAGCTCGAGCCCGTCAAGGCGCGGCATCTTGATGTCGCAGACCGCGAGATCGGGCGGGTTGTCGAGCAGCGCCTTCAACCCTGCTTCGCCCTCGGCATAGACGCGCGTCAGGAACCCCTCTGCCTGCAGCGCAATCGACACCGATGTGAGGATGTTGCGGTCGTCGTCGATCAGGGCGATTGTCGCGGTCACGTGTCCCGCGATAACGCAACGTCCCGTGGCCAGCAACCGGACAGCATTTGACCCGTTTGGACCCCGGTCTTATGCGCGCTCGCATACATAATGTTTGGAGAATATGCCCGTGGCGAACCTCGCCCCCCGACTTTCGCTTGCCGATCAAGGCATCCAGACGGCGTCGACCGTACACTGGAATCTTGGCACGGCGCCGCTGTACGAACATGCGCTTGCCAACGGCGAGGGTCAGCTTGCCAAGGACGGCCCGCTCGTCGTTGCGACGGGCAAGCACACCGGCCGCTCGGCAAACGACAAGTTCATCGTGCGCGATGCGGAGACGGAGAGCGCAATCTGGTGGGGCAAGACCAACAAGAGCATGACGCCCGAGCAGTTTGCCGCGCTGAAGACCGACTTCATGGCGGCACTTGCGTCGAAGCAAACGCTCTACGCCCAGGACCTGTTCGGAGGATCGCAGCCCGAATACCGGGTAAACGTGCGCGTCCTGACCGAATTCGCATGGCACAGTCTGTTCATACGCACCCTGCTGGTGCGGCCCAACGCGGATGAACTGACGGCATTTACCCCTGAGTTTACGATCATCGACCTGCCAAGCTTTCGTGCGGACCCGGCCCGCCACGGCTGTCGCTCTGAAACCGTCATCGCGGTCAATTTTACGGAAAAGCTCATCCTTATCGGAGGCACCGCCTACGCCGGCGAGATGAAGAAGTCTGTGTTCGGTATCCTCAACTACAAACTGCCCTTGCTGGGCGTGATGCCGATGCACTGTTCGGCGAACATCGGACCGCACGGTGACACGGCCGTGTTCTTCGGCCTGTCGGGCACCGGCAAGACAACGCTGTCCGCGGATGCCAGCCGGACGCTCATCGGAGATGACGAGCATGGCTGGTCCGACACTGCGGTCTTCAACTTCGAAGGTGGATGCTATGCCAAGATGATCCGCCTGTCGCCGGAGGCGGAACCCGAGATCTTCGCCACCACCAAGCGCTTTGGCACCGTCCTGGAAAACGTCGTTATCGATCCCACCACCCGCGAACTCGATTTCGACGATGCGACGCTCGCCGAGAACAGCCGCGGCTCGTACCCGATCAATTTCATTCACAATTGCAGCGCGGACAATCTGGGGCCTGTTCCCCAGAACATCATCATGCTGACCGCCGATGCCTATGGTGTGCTGCCGCCCATCGCGAAGTTGACGCCCGATCAGGCGATGTACCATTTTCTTTCGGGATATACCGCGCGGGTTGCCGGGACCGAAATCGGCGTGACCGAGCCCGAAGCGACGTTTTCGACCTGCTTCGGTGCGCCATTCATGCCGCGCCACCCGAGCGTTTACGGCAACCTCCTTAAAGAGCGGATTGCAAAGGGTGGCGTGACGTGCTGGCTGGTCAATACCGGCTGGACGGGCGGCAAGGCGACGATGCCCGGCATCAAGCGCATGCCGATCAAGGCGACGCGTGCCCTGCTCAACGCGGCACTCGACGGCAGCCTGAACAAGGCGCAATTCCGCACCGATCCGCACTTCGGATTTCAAGTGCCGGTCGCGGTTGCGGGTGTCGATAGCGGCATTCTCGACCCGCGGGCCGCGTGGCAAGACCCCGAGGACTATGACGCGACCGCGCGTAAGCTCGTCGGGCAGTTCATTGACAACTTCGCCGAGTTCGCGGAG
>JANMKS010000080.1:0-7862 GCA_031372155.1 Sphingomonas sp. | reverse complement strand
CCGCCGCCGCACGGCGTCACGACGAGATCGGGAGGGTGAAGGCCCTTCGCGGCGAACTGGCCGATCGCCTCAATTCCCGCGCTACCCTGACCTTCAACGATCCAAGGGTCGTCAAAGCTTGGCACCAGGACCGCACCTCGTTCGGTAGCTAGCGCGGCAGCGATGTCTTCGCGGGATTCGGACTGGCGATCGTAATAGACGATCTCCGCCCCCAATCGGCGAGTGCCTTTCAGCTTAGCGAGCGGCGCGTCGCTTGGCATCACGATGACCGCTGGGATCCCGAGCTTTTTTGCTGCCCAGGCAATGCCCTGTGCATGATTGCCCGAGGAGAATGCCACCACCCCCCGTCCGCGCTCCCCTTTGGAAAGCGCGGTGAGCCGGTGCCACGCCCCCCTGATTTTGAAAGCGCCTACGGGCTGCAGCGATTCGACTTTTAGAAATGCGGTGCGATCGCCGATTTCAATTTCTAGCAGCGGCGTCGGGGGCAACACTTTGAGGATGGCTTCGGCTGCCTCGCTTGCGCCACGGAATGAAGGACATCTCACGATTAAGAGCTTTCGTTTCAAAATTGCAACAGCGGTCGCAGCAACGGCTTTACATGCAGCAACGTCGCCCATATATCGCCGCTTCCCGCTGCCCCATGGGACTTCCAACCGCAAGGCAGCTTAACGACCGGCGAAAGCCATTTGGAGGTCCCTTGAGTTGCACAAGCATCATAGCGCGCTGGGGCTAGCGAAGTCCCAAAAGCCGGTTCAGCCGGTTACGCTCATTCGCCCGCATGCCGCATCGCGTGCCGCCCGCTTCTTTGTTGAGAAGTTTCCGGGTCGATCGATCTATGCGGTGAAGGCGAACCCGTCTCCCGACCTGCTCACGATCCTGTGGGATAGCGGCATCACGCATTATGACGTGGCATCGATCTCCGAAGTGCGCCTCGTGGCGCGAACGCTGCCTCAAGCAACGCTGTGCTTCATGCATCCGGTCAAGGCGGAAGAGGCGATTGCCGAGGCCTATTTTCAACATGGCGTTCGGACCTTCTCACTCGATACGATGGAAGAGCTCGCGAAGATCGAGCGCGCCACGAGTGGCGCGACCGATCTGACACTATGTGTCCGCCTCCGTGTCTCTTCGGAGCATTCTAAGCTTAGCCTGGCTTCGAAATTCGGGGCGGAGCCCTTTGAGGTACGCCAGCTTCTCATCGCAACCCGACAGCTGGCCGATGCGCTTGGCATTTGTTTCCACGTCGGCAGCCAAGCGATGACTCCGGCCGCATACAGCATGGCGATGGAGCGCGTCCGCACGGCGATCGTCGACGCCGGCGTCACTGTCGACGTCGTGGATGTCGGCGGCGGATTTCCCTCGTCCTATCCGGGGATGGAGCCGCCCCCGCTCGAGTTGTTCTTCGAAGTCATTCACAAATGTTTCGAAGACTTGCCCGTCAGCTACTCGTCCGAATTGTGGTGCGAGCCCGGACGCGCGTTATGCGCCGAATACTCGTCGCTGATCGTCCGGGTCGAAAAGCGCCGCGGGAGCGAGTTGTACATCAACGACGGCGCATACGGCGCGTTGTTCGACGCCGCGCATATCGGCTGGCGCTTTCCCGTTGAGCTGCTTCGCGAGCCGGACTCCGAGGCCCGCGACACGGCTTTCAGTTTCTATGGTCCGACGTGTGACGACATGGACCACATGGCAGGGCCATTCATGCTTCCTGCCGACGTCAAGGCGGGCGACTATATCGAAATCGGCATGCTCGGTGCTTATGGCTGTGCGATGCGGACCGGATTCAATGGCTTCGGTTCGGTCGAAACGCACGAGGTTGAGGATGAGCCCATGGTTTCCCTCTACGCAGCCGAGGAACGCGTGGTCGCGTCGAACGTCGTCAAGCTGTAACCCTTACCAATCAACGATGGGTGATCCCTGCGAAAGCGGGGATCCCTTCCATGTGGAGACCTTGCAATGACCACCACGCAGATCAATGCCCAGCGCAAGGCGGAACTGCTCTCGACGACGGTCGAGCATATCGACATCACGAGTTTCGACGCACGGCCGATCGTCGATGCAATGGGCAAGATGAGTTTTACGAGCCGCGACCTGGCCCGGGCGACCGGCATCTACAATCAGATGCTCGAGGATCCAGATTGCTCGATCTTTCTCGTCATTGCGGGATCGACGTCGGCGGGTGGCTGCATGGACCTTTACGCCAAGCTGCTCGAATCGAACATGATCGATGGGATTGTCGCCACAGGCGCGTCCATTGTCGACATGGATTTCTTCGAAGGGCTTGGGCATAAGCATTATCAAGCTCTTGAAGTTCCTGACGACGATACACTGCGTTCGCTGCTGATCGACCGCATCTACGACACCTACATCGACGAGGAGCAGCTTCAGGACTGCGACCATACGATTTATGAAATCGCCAATGCGCTCGAACCGCGCCCCTATTCCAGCCGGGCTTTTATCCGCGAAATGGGGAGATACCTCGTCGAGCACGGCAAGAAGGACAACAGTCTCGTCAAGCTCGCTTACGAGCATGATGTGCCGATCTTTTGCCCGGCATTCGTGGACTCATCAGCAGGGTTCGGGCTGGTAAAGCACCAGGTCGATCGTGCGAAGGAGGGCAGCCATTACATGGTTCTCGATGCGATCGCCGACTTCCGCGAGCTGACAGACATAAAGATCAAGGCGGGCACCACCGGCCTGCTTATGATTGGTGGCGGCGTGCCGAAAAACTTTATTCAGGACACGGTCGTCTGCGCCGAGATACTCGGTCATGACGACGTTCAGGTCCACAAATACGCGGTTCAGATCACAGTCGCCGACGTCCGCGATGGCGCGTGCTCCTCCTCGACGCTTCAGGAAGCCGCGAGCTGGGGCAAGGTCAACACCGGCATCGAACAGATGGTCTTCGCCGAGGCGGGCAGCGTCATGCCGCTGCTCGCAAGCGACGCCTATCACCGTGGTGCCTGGAAGACGCGCACCAAGCGCAGATGGGGCGCGATCTTCGACTAGTTGCTTTTCGAAACATGTTCAGGCAGCGTCTTCTGGGGAATGGGGAAAGCTGTATGAGCACCGAGATTTTGCAACCGGTTTGCGTGCTCGTCGCATGGTCGATGGTGATGTGGGTATGGCTCTATGCCACTCGCCTGCCCGCGATGATGAATGCGCCGGACATCGACCCGAACAAGATGGTTGGCACGACCGGTGCCGACATCCGCGGCAAGGTGCCGCCCCAGGTTCAGTGGAAAGCCGACAACTATAACCATCTGATGGAGCAGCCGACGGTTTTCTATGCCGTGGCTCTGGCGCTTGCCTTTTTGGGATCAGGGAGCGGCACCAACGCGACGCTCGCGTGGGTCTATGTCGGTTTCCGCGTCGTGCACAGCATTGTCCAGGCCACGGTCAACAGGGTGGTTGTTCGATTTGCGCTCCACGCGCTCGGTACCATACCGCTGCTGATCCTTGCGGTGCGGGCACTGATGACGTCATTCGCCTGAGGGGAAATTTGTGATGCTGCCTGAAATCCTTAAGCCCGTCGCAGTGCTGGTGGCTTGGTCACTGGTGATGCTCGTCTGGATGGTGACCGTTCGCCTTCCTGCCATGAAGCGCGCCGGCATCGACCTGAATACGGTGAGAGGTGGAAAGCCCGGTGGGCTGGACGGCGTGGTCGACGAGAAGGCGCAGTGGCCAGCGCACAATTACATTCACCTGATGGAGCAGCCGACAATTTTCTACGCGGTCGCGTTACTGCTTGCCGTTGCGGGCGCAGGCAATGGGCTGAACGCGACAATCGCATGGGCTTATGTCGCGCTTCGGATCATTCACAGCCTGATCCAGGTGACTTCAAATATTATCCGCTACCGGTTCGCTGCCTTCGCGCTGTCGACGGTCGCATTACTGGCGCTTACCCTGCACGCCTTGCTGACGGTGTTTTAACGGCGGAACGCGCCGACAAGTTCGACGTGAGTCGCCCATCGGAACTGCCCTACAGGGCGCACCCAATCGAGAGCATAGCCGCCGTCGATGAGTGCCCTTGCATCTCGCGCGAACGTCGACGGGTTGCAGGAAACATAAGCGATGGCGGGTACCGAAGAAGCGGCGAGTTGTCCGGTCTGCTCTTTGGCCCCTGCCCGTGGTGGATCGAGGACGACTCCATCAAATTGGGCCAGATCGCCGGCGCTGACCGGATTTCGATAGAGGTCGCGGTGGTGCGCCTCTACCCGTCGGGCCGCTTGCAGCGCCAGCGTTGCATCGCGAGATCCCTCGAACGCGAGTATTCGTCCGGGGAGCGAAAGCGCAAAGGTTCCAAGACCTGCGAAGAGGTCGGCAATCGTGCCATCGATTGGAAGCGCCGAGCGTACCGCGTCGACCAGAGCCGTCTCGCCGTCGAATGTCGCTTGAAGGAATCCATTTTCAGGGAATTGAACCGCGATGCCACCCAAGGTTACGGTCACGGTTTCGGGTGCATATCGAGGAGCAGAGCCGAAACCTTCATCGACCGACAATCGCGCCAGCGAATTGGCCTGTGCGAACGAGATCAAGGCTTCAACCGCATCGATGCCGTCAAAATTGAGCCCCGATATCGACACGTCGATGCCTTGATCGACCCTGGTCAGGCCTACTTTACCCCTACTACCCTCTGGCATGACGCCCGCAAGCAGCCGCCTGAGTGGTTTTGCCAACGCAAATAATTCGGGCAGCAGCACGTGGCATTCGTGCATATCAACGATACGGTGGCTCGATTCCGCATTGAAGCCGAGCAGCACGTTGCGCCCTCGCCGTTGAAGCTGGAGGCTTGCACGGCGGCGTGTTCGGGGAGGTGAGAGGACCGCAGGTCGAATGTCGACACCGTGCACTCCGTGCGAGGCCAAGGCGTACGAAATGCGATCCTTCAGATACTCCGCATATGACTGATCGTCGGCATGCTGAAGCTGGCAGCCGCCACAGTCAGGAAAATGGCGACAGGGGGGAACGGCGTGATGGTTGCCCGGCACGACTCTGCCTTGGTCGTCGACACTGTCGCCCGGAACGGCAAAGCGGATGTGGCGGCCGTCTTGCGCTACTCCTTCCCCCCTGGCTGCAATCCGCTCGATCGGTATCACAGAAGGGCCGCTAGCTGCCCGGAAATGTCGTCCGCAATCAGCCCCGGCCCAACGTTGCGCGCCGCCTCTGCATGGAGCCAGACAGCGGCACACGCGGCGTCGTGGGGCTCCATCCCGCGCGCGAGCATTGCTCCCACCACCCCGGCGAGCACATCGCCGGTGCCCGCGGTCGCAAGCCAGGGCGTTCCAGGTTTAGCGCAAGTGACCCGCCCGTCCGGCGACGCGATTACCGTGTCAGCACCTTTGTATATGACGGTCGCTCCCGAATGGATGGCAGCCGCACGAGCGCGGTCGATCTTGCTTCCGTCCAGATATCCGAAAAGCCGCAAGAATTCGCCTTCATGCGGTGTCAAAACTGTTGCCGCCCTTCGCTTGCGCAGCGGTTCGAACAGCGCGTCACCGTCGAGCACGATCGGATGTCGGCATGCTGTTGCGGCGCGCAGAGCATCCCGGGCATCGGCATCGCGTCCCAGTCCCGGGCCAATGACGACGGCACCCAGACGGTCGTCGGCGAGCGTTGCGGTGAGTTCACCCCCGTCTCGAAGCACGATCGCATGCGGCACGTTACCTTTAACATTCACCGCTACAACATAACCTGCACCGGCGCGCAAAGCTGCAGTCGCGCTCAATGCGGCGGCGCCCGACATGGAACCGCCGATCACGGCAACCATGCCTCGAGTATATTTGTGGTCGAGCATGGTTGGCCGCGTCAGTGAGGGGGGCGCCAGAACCTGAACATCGCTCAATGGCTGAAGCCCGATCTCGGCCATCAAGGTGGTGCCACACTGCGATGCCGCAGGTTCCAGAACATGCGCCGGCTTCGCGGCTCCGAATGCCACCGTCAGATCCGCGCGCGCTCCGCCTAAGTCTGCGCCCGTGTCGCTTTGCATCCCGCTCGGTATGTCGGCCGCGATGACGAGCGCTGCGCTCGCACTTAGTCGGTCCAAGTGTCGAGCGATTTCGGGGTCGAGCGCCCGGTCAAGCCCGGTTCCGAACAGCGCATCGACAATGACGGGTTTGGGACTGCATCCGGCCAAGCCCTCGATCGAACCTTGCCACGCACTCATTGCATCACTGGCTAAACGCGAATTTGGCTTCCCGCTTACCGCTACACTGACGTCAAGACCGCGCGCGGCAAGCAACGTCGCGCACACATATCCATCACCGCCATTGTTTCCCGGCCCGCAAAGGACGAGCGTCGGACGGTTGCAGCCAAAGCGCCACACCGCTTCGGCCAGCGCGGTGCCAGCAGCCGTCATCAGTGCTTCCAGCGGAATGTCAGAGCCTAGTTCTGCTCTCCTCATTTCGGAGGCGGTGAGGATCGGACCGGAAAGACTCTTCATGGTCCTTCAACTGCGGGCAGTCGATAAAGGTCATTTCCGATGAAAATGTCATTGCCGGTGCCACGCTGGAGGTCGGATGCGCCGTCCGCCGTTCTCCATCCCGCCTCGTCGCGTTCCAATCGGTAAAACCCGCCGTCAGGGCGATAGAGTGTCGCGGTGCGGCCCTCGACCTCTAAACGACAGTCGGGGCGTAATCGCGTGCTGTTGTTCAACGCGCACTCGGTCACGTTACCGCGAGGTTCTTCAGCCGGTGACGAGCAGGCCGTCGCAATTGCGGAAGCGAGCGAGAAAAACAGGGGAGCGCGGTTAGATGTCCGCAAAGACATGACGTTCGGCTCTGGCCCCGGGATGGGTCAAAGCACCTTTCGATGCCGGTCCGACGTTTTTGGCATAGCGCCACAACGCCCCTGACCCGTAGTCGGTTTCGCGCGGCCGCCACGCCGCCGAACGCGTGGTCAGAACCGCGGCATCAACGATCAGGTCGATCGTCCCCATTTCGGCGTCAATAACAATGATGTCGCCGTCTTCGACCAGCGCGATGGGGCCGCCATCCGCTGCTTCGGGGCCCACGTGACCAATGCAGAAGCCACGGGTCGCTCCCGAAAAACGGCCATCGGTGATGAGCGCGACGCTTTCGCCCATGCCCTGGCCGTACAAGGCGGCCGTGGTCGACAGCATTTCCCGCATTCCCGGGCCACCCTTTGGGCCTTCGTAACGGATTACTATGACCGATCCTGCAACGATGCGGCGTTCCTCGACCGCGGCAAAACAGTCTTCCTCACAATCGAAAACCAGCGCGGGGCCGGAAAATTGCAGAGTGTGGAGACCGGCCACCTTCACGATGGCGCCGTCGGGAGCGAGTGAGCCGCGCAATCCAACGACCCCCCCGGTCGGCGTGATGGGCGCGGTCGCGGGATAGATTACCCTCTGATCGGGGTTCCAGGTAACCTCGTCGATGTTTTCGCCGAGCGTGCGGCCCGTCACCGTCATGCAATCTCCGTGGAGAAGCCCCTCCCCCAGCATCGTCTTCATCAGCATATAGACACCGCCCGCGTCATACATGTCCTTCGCCACGAACTGGCCGCCCGGTTGCAGGTCGGCGAGGTAGGGCGTGGATTTGAAGATTTCGGCGACGTCGAACAGGTCGAACTCTATCCCGGCTTCGCTGGCCATCGCAGGCAAGTGGAGAGCACCATTCGTCGAGCCGCCGGTTGCTGCAACGATGCGCGCCGCGTTTTCGAAAGCGTAACGGGTGCAGATGTCGCGGGGACGTATGCGATCTTGCAGAAGTTGCATCACCTGCGCGCCGGCAGCATGAGCTATCTGTTCGCGCGAACTATAAGGCGCGGGTACCATGTTACTGTTGGGCAACGACAAACCGATCGCTTCTCCGACGCAGGCCATGGTGTTGGCCGTATATTGA
>JANMKS010000073.1:0-6326 GCA_031372155.1 Sphingomonas sp. | reverse complement strand
CCAGTTTTCTCGGACGAACATTTCCCGGATCAGCCAGCTGGTCAGGAACAGTGGCTCGAATACCGAGCGCACGTTCTCGCGCTGCGGGTGATGCCCCGGATCGCCCGCCAACCGGCGGTATTGGTTATACACCGACGCCAGGTGCGCGCGGTGCGATGCGGTGTCCACAAAACCACCCGCCTTCACATTGCCCGGCTTCACGATCAGGTGCGATCCCATCGGAAGGTAGCCGTACAGGCGCTCTCCGAGGGCGATCTGCTCCACATTCGATGCTTCGACGCGCGCATGGCCCCAAACGGGCACCACGCCGAAACCGTCGGGCGCCGGAAAAAAGTCCCAGTAACGCATCGAATCGCCCATGGCGGCGTAAGTAATATTATTGGCGGTAATCGCGAACTGCTCGATCGCCAGCAGCACCTCTCCCTCGTCGATGGCCGTGCTCGCGTCGCTTTCGACCTTGCTTGTGGCGATGTCTCCGCGCTTCACCAGTACCCGCATCTCGCTCTCCCTCGCGACCGGCCTATCGCAACCCATAGGCATCCGCCAGCCGGTTGAGTGCCAGTGTCAGCACCACGCGGCCAGCCCGCGCAGGCCAGCCCAGCGCCTTCTCGGCAACCGGCAAGCTCTCGCCTGCACACACGACACGCCACAACACATCGTTCAATTCGGGTCCGACGCGTGACAGCACATCGTCGAACCGGCGCTTCGCCGACAACTGCGAAACGGTCGGGTCAAAGCCATCGGGCGCACCGCGACGTCCCTTTGCTGTCGGACTCGCATCCCAACGCATGGTTACGCTCGGACCCATCGACGCCCGCTCATAGTCAGCGCGCAGCCGTTCGCCTGCCTCGAACTGCCGGGCGTCGATCATCCCGCGCGACTTCAGCCACGACAGCGGGCTTTCCGCAAGATTGACCGTGACAGTGCGCCCCCCGCGCACCTCTCGCCCTGCGGGACCGCCCGATGGCGGCTTCGCAGGCAAGACGCACTCAACCAGAACCTGACCCAAACCCGTTCTCCCGAATCGCCTTGTCTGGCACTTGCGTTAGAAACCAAGATGTAGGACAGCGTAAATCCTCATTGGTTATCGGGGGGACGGGACTTGATCACACGTATTCGTGAGGTTCGACGCGCCAAGGGTCTGACTCTGCTCGACGTCGCCGAACGCTGCTCGCCGCCGACTACGGCCCAGACCATCGGGCGCCTTGAAACCGGCACGCGAACCGTATCGGTCGGTTGGCTGAATCGGATTGCCGCCGCGCTCGATGTGACAGCCAAGGATCTGGTCGAGTTGCCCGATCATGCGGACCTTCCGGTGGCCGCGATCCTGGGGCCGGAGGGGGTTCATGCGCCCAGCCGCGACCGCGTCGTCGCGCCGCCCGCTCCTGCTCCCGGAATGCTCGCGGTGACAGTGGACGCTGGGGTCGGGGACTATCGTGCGGGCGACGTCATCTGGTGTCAGCGCGTTGCCCCCGACGGTTTTGGAAAGCTCCTGAACCGCGATGTCCTGCTCCCCCGCCCGGCGGGACGTTTCATCTTCGGCCGCCTCATCAACCGTGACGGCACCATGCTCCAGATCCTCCCCTTGGGCGCGGGTGGCAAGCAACAGGTTATTACCGACCCGGCCTGGGCGGCCTACGCCGTGCGCCTTGTCAGAAGCCTTTGAAATGGCGGCAAAACGTGGGCGATGACGGGCTCGAACCGCCGACATCTTCCGTGTAAAGGAAGCGCTCTACCAACTGAGCTAATCGCCCGCGTTGCTCCGATGCCCCAAGCGAGCTTCAAATGGCAAGCCCCTCACTCGCTTTCACGGCACGCAGATACGCGAGCATGCCTGCCGCCGCGTCTTGCGACAGCTCGATGAAAATGCGTCGCCCGTCTTCCGGGTCTGCCGCGCGGACAAACATGCCGTTGTCGGTCATCGTCTTGATCCAGCGCAACGCAGTCGTCGGAGGAACAGCCGCTGCGATGCACAAGCTCGACACGGCCACCCGCGTCCGTTCGATCCGTGCAGCCACCAGGTCGAGCAGCATGTCCCAGGCCGGATCAGCAAACAGGTCGCTAGGAAAGAACCGGTCCCTCAGGCGCCGCATTCGGATGATTGCGCGCACGTCGCCTGCGCTCGCAGTTGCGCTCGAGACGATCTCGGGCTCGGCTCGAAAACTGGTAATGGCATCGCGAACACCGCGACGTGTCGCCGGAGAATGATCCGCCAGCTCCGCAAGCGTCCTTGCGATCCGGGCGACCTCGTCGGAGAGCCGCTGCAAGCGCAAGTCATCGTCGATCACCGCGTCATGCAACATCCGCCCTCGCGGCATCTTTGCCAGTGACAAGGCGGCGGCCCAGTCGGCGCGGTCCGCGCCGCACATCAGCACTGTCGATGGGGCGAACAGGACTCCCGCCGCAACGTCGATGAGTTCGGGCACGCAATTTACAAGCACCGGGACGCGCTGACCTTCGGCAAACATCCCGAGCCGATCAAGAAACAGTGTTCCGTCGGCGTCGAGATCCTCGCTCATATCCACGAGCACCGCCTCGATCAGAACCGGCTCCATCAATTGCCGACCATCGCTCAAGTCGCCGGCAACGAGCACGCGCCCGTTCATGCCACGCGCAATCGCCGCCAGTTCCGCGCGTCCGGCGGCTGTGTCAGCAAAGATGCAAACGCGCATCTCGTCGGGATCGTAAGTCGCAAGACTCGCCAGCTCGACGTCGTTCAATTCCGGCACCATCGACTTGATCCCCGTTCCCGCCCACCTTGCCGCCGCAACGGATGAAAGCCAGACTTTTTCACTCCCATCCGGATGCACATGTCCTCGCCACGTCTCGCGACTCGGCTAGATTCCGCGACTGGGGATAAATGATTTCGGGGCCAAATCGGACATGACTGCACCTTGGATACCTGCGGAGAACGACGCAGCGACCGCAGACACGCTTCTGCTTGGCAGCAGCGCAGCGATGGGGAACCTGCGCGCGCTCGTCCGGCGCGTGGCTGCGGGCACCACTTCGGTCCTGATCAACGGTCCGTCGGGTAGCGGAAAGGAACGTGTTGCCCGTGCAATCCACGCCGAGAGCGGGCGCGCCAACGCGCCGTTCGTGGCAGTCAACTGCGGGGCCATTCCACGCGAACTTCTGGAATCAGAGCTTTTCGGACACGAGAAGGGAAGCTTCACTGGTGCCCATGCGCTTCGCCGCGGGCGATTTGAACAGGCGCACGGCGGCACCTTGTTCCTCGACGAGATCGGCGACATGCCCGCCGACATGCAAGTCAAGCTCCTCCGTGTGCTTGAGGAGCGAACGATTGAGCGGGTCGGTGGCGCCAGCACAATTCCTGTCGATGTCCGCATCGTATCCGCGACGCACCGCGACCTCTCGATCGCCATCGCTGATCAGCGTTTCCGCGAGGATCTATACTACCGGCTTGCCGTCTTTCCGGTGCTAGTACCGGGGCTCGCCGACCGTCAGGACGACCTGCCGCTACTCATCCGTCATTTCCTGCGTGCGGTCAGTGACAGGCAGTCGATGGTGCGGTTTTCGCCGCCCGCCATCGCGCGGCTTGCGACGCACAGCTGGCCGGGGAACGTTCGCGAACTTAGGAACCTGGTCGAACGCGCGGCCATCCTGCACCCCGGCGAGACGCTTTCTGCAGCCGAAGCCGAGGCACTTCTGCTTCGTCCCGCGCTCACTGTCGGGCCCTCTTCAGACTGCGGATCGCTCCCGGTTCCGATGGACCTCCGCAAGACATTGCACGATGTCGAGGGTCGCTACATCGCCGACGCACTTCGTCACAGCAACGGTGTCGTCGCCGACGCAGCGCGCATGCTCGGACTTCAGAGGACCACGCTTGTTGAAAAGATGCGCAGGCATGCGTGACTAAGTCCATTCCGGACCAAATTGCCGCTGCCGGCTAAACTTCACCTCGGTCGCGCCGTTGATAGCTCCGAGCGCTGCGGCGCATCTCGATCCTGACGGGCGAGGGTCTGGTCCCCCGCGCCCGCCCGGTAAAGGCTCCCGGCGCGCCCCACGCGTCGGGAGCCGCATTACGGCGCTAGTGCGCCAGCGCCTTGTTGATGTCCTCGACCATCTTCTTTGCGTCGGCGAGCAGCATCATCGTCTGGTCCATATAAAATACATCATTGTCGACGCCCGCGTAGCCCACGCCGCCCATCGACCGCTTGATGAAGAACACCGTCTTCGCCTTGTCGACGTCGAACACGGGCATCCCGTAAATCGGCGACGTCTTGTCGGTTTTCGCCGCCGGGTTCACGACGTCGTTCGCGCCAATGATGAACGCGACGTCAGTCTGTGCAAATTCGCTGTTGATGTCCTCCAGCTCGAACACTTCGTCATAGGGGACGTTCGCTTCGGCGAGCAGCACGTTCATATGTCCCGGCATACGGCCCGCGACGGGATGGATCGCGTATTTGACGCTGACGCCTTCCTTCTTGAGCAAGTCCGCCATCTCGCGCAAAGCGTGCTGCGCCTGCGCCACCGCCATGCCGTATCCGGGGACAATGATGACGCTGTCGGCCTGCTTCATCATATAGGCGGCGTCCTCGGCGGATCCGCGCTTCCACGGCCGCTGCTCCTTGGCCTCGCCACCCGCACTCGCCGTCGCGCCGAAGCCGCCCGCAATGACACTCAAGAAGCTGCGGTTCATAGCACGGCACATAATGTAGGACAGGATGGCACCCGACGATCCGACCAGTGCGCCGGTGATGATCATCGCCGAATTGTGCAGCGTGAAGCCCATCGCCGCCGCCGCCCAGCCCGAATAACTGTTGAGCATCGAGACCACGACCGGCATGTCCGCTCCGCCGATCGGGATGATCAGCAGGAAGCCGATCACGAACGCCAGCGCGGTCAGCGTCCAGAACATCCAGTCGGGCGCGGGATTGGTGTGCGCGAACGTCGCAATGAGGATCAGGATTGCCGCCAGCGTGCCGAGGTTGATCGCGTGGCGCAGCGGCAGGATGATCGGGGCGCCCGACATCTTGCCGGCAAGCTTCAGGAACGCGATGACCGAACCCGAGAAGGTGATTGCACCAATCGCGATGCCAAGGCCCATCTCGACCCGGCTGACCGGCATGATATTGCCCGCATCGTCGAGAATGCCGAACGCTTCCGGGTTCAGATACGCCGCCGCCGCGACGAGCACCGCCGCCATGCCGACGAGCGAATGGAACGCCGCCACCAGCTGCGGCATGTCGGTCATCGCAATTTTGCGCGCCGTCACGATACCGATTGCCGCGCCGATCGCGATGGCGATGGCGATTTCGGGCAGCGAGGCATAATCGTGGACAAGCAGCGTCGTCACGACGGCGATGGCCATGCCGATCATGCCGAAGCGATTTCCCCGCTGCGACGTGGACGGCGAAGACAGCCCGCGCAACGCGAGGATGAAACATACGCCGGCGATCAGATAGGCAAGCCCGACCCAGGGGTTCTGTACCGCGTGCTCCACCTATTTCTGCTCCGTCGCTGAGGCAGCGACCGGGCGCTCCTTCTTCTTGTACATAGCCAGCATGCGCGCCGTCACGGCGAATCCCCCGAAAATGTTGACGCTCGCCATGACGACCGCGAGCAGCCCCAGCCATTTGCTCGTCGCACTTCCCCCTGCCGCCGAAGCAATCAGCGCCCCCACGATTATCACCGAGGAGATCGCATTGGTCACGGCCATCAATGGCGTGTGCAGCGCGGGCGTGACCGACCAAACGACATAATAGCCGACGAAACAGGCCATCACGAAGATGGATAAAATGCTGATGAAGTCCATTATCGGCCCCCGAAGGTTACAAAGCTTACACTATCACGGCCATTCAACGGCGATGAACTGTCGTTACGATCGGCGACAATCCGGACATTGCAGAAAGGCCGGCCAGTAGGACAGCACATTATCCGAGCAACCGCTCGTTCACGACCTTGCCACCCTGCGTCAGGCGGATCGCATTGCCGATCTCATCGTCAAGCACGGGCTTGCCCGCTTCCTTGTCCCAGAACGCGCTCAGGAAGTTGAACAGGTTGCGCGCGAACAATGCGCTCGCGTCGGCCGCCAGTCGCGAGGGCACGTTGCGGTGCCCCACGATCTTGACCCCGTGCACCTCGACCACCTCGCCCGCGACCGCGCCCTCGACATTGCCTCCGGCCTCAACTGCTAGGTCCACGATCACCGAACCCGGCTTCATGCTTGCGATCTGCGCGTCCGAAATCAGTCTCGGTGCAGGACGCCCCGGTATCAGCGCGGTCGTGATGACGATGTCCTGCTTGGCAATGTGCGAAGAAACCAGCGCCGCCTGCGCCGCCTTGTATTCGTCGCTCATCTCGGT
>JANMKS010000060.1:0-4559 GCA_031372155.1 Sphingomonas sp. | reverse complement strand
CTTTTGCGCGTCGCTCAGGACGTCGGCACCCCAGTCAGACGATTGCTGAGCCTTTGAGATCTCGAGGCCAAGCATTTCGCGCACCAGTTCCTTCAGCCCGTGACGATCGGTGTACGTCCGTACCAGACGCGATGCGATTTTAGTGCAATAGACGGGACCTGCCACGACGCCGAGATAGGCATGGATCGAAGCCAGATCGAAACGCGCAAAGTGATAAAGCTTCAGCCGCGCGGGGTCGGTCAGCACAGCCTTCAGATTGGGGGCAGCGAAATCGCTTGCGGCGGCAAAACGGACCAGATGCTCATCGCCTTTTC
Organism: Sphingomonas sp.; assembly: GCA_031372155.1. GTDB lineage: Bacteria > Pseudomonadota > Alphaproteobacteria > Sphingomonadales > Sphingomonadaceae > Sphingomonas_O. The sequence goes on along the minus strand of JANMKS010000060.1, from coordinate 4,245 downwards.
CATCGGAAATCTGGACGAGACACAGGCGGTCGCGCGCGGGATGAAGGCCCATTGTTTCGGTGTCGATGGCGACCGGCCCGTCCGCCAGCACGCCAAGGGGAATGTCTTCTTCATGAAAATGCACTGTCATGCCCGGCGCATAGGCCGTCACGGCGCGACCCTCAATGCCTGCGCAGTTAAAGAATTGCTCACCGTTGCGCGCTAGGCGCAGAACTCTCGCTTCAGTGGACAACGACGTTATGGCCAGCAAAACTTCAAAGACACTCGAATTCAACCGGCCCACGTTCGTCGGCCTGCTCTTCGTGCTTGGCGCGCTCAGCGCCGGTCTGTTCAGCCTGCTCGGCCTGCTGCTCGCGTTTGCCTGGTCGACCAGTTCGACACCGTCGTGGCAGGTTTCGCACTACGTCTTTCTGATGCGCGGCTTCTGGATTGCGCTGATCGTCAACATCGGTGCCGCCCTGCTGGCCTGGATCGGGCTGTGGCCGTTCGGTGCCGCGATCGCCGCTCTTGTTGGCTTGTGGTCCCTGATTCGTGCCGTCGTTTCAGTGTCCAACGCGTTGCGCCGCGAACCGATGCCGGAGCCACTTACCTACACCTTCTGAAAGTTCAGCCGGTTGCGGAGCGCCCCTTCTTGTTGCGCGCCCAGATATTGAGCATTTCCACTCCGCCCGAAAAACCCATCGCCGCGTAAATATAACCCTTGGGTACGTGCGCCCCGAAGGCTTCGGCGATCAGGACCATGCCGATCATCAGCAAAAAGCCGAGCGCCAGCATGACGACGGTCGGGTTGCGGTTGATGAAGTTGGCAAGCGGGTCGGCCGCAATCAACATGACGAGGACCGCGACGACGACGGCGACCACCATGACCGCGAGTTCGTCGGTCATGCCGACCGCAGTCAGGATCGAATCGATTGAAAAGACAATGTCCAGCAGGATGATCTGCACGACCGCGGCCGTAACGGTCAGTTCGCCAATCCCTTTCTTCTTGTCCAGCATGTCGTCGCTGTCGTGGTCGTCCACGCTGTGATGGATTTCCTTGGTCGCTTTCCAGACGAGGAAGAGCCCTCCGGCGAACAGAATGAGGTCGCGCCAGGAAAAGGCGGTTTCAAACGCCGGCTCTCCGTGCGCGCCGACGCCCCCTGCAAAGCCGAGGTCGAATACCGGTGCGGTGAGCCCGACGATCCAGGCGATCGTCGAAAGCAGGACCAGCCGCATGACAAGCGCCAGGCCGATGCCGATCCGCCGCACTTTTTGCCGGTTCGCTTCGGGAAGCTTGTTGGAGAGAATGGAAATAAAGACGAGATTGTCGATACCGAGGACGACTTCCATCACGATCAGGGTGACGAGTGCGGCCCAGATTGCCGGGTCGGAGAAGAGCGTCAGAAGGTCGGCCATGACGCCGCAATTGCACGTCGGCGGCTCCGGCTTCAAGCGTGAATGGGCCGCAAATCGATCCCGTTTATGCCGTAATCCATCATTCGAGCCGATTTTGGCTCGCAGCACTTGTATCTTTCGTCTATCGCGACTCGCTGGCGCACTATGGCTTTGCGCCGGGAACCGTCTGGCCCGCGTCCGGTGCCCGGTGGCTCCTCGAACGGCAAGCGGGCGATCTTGAAGAGAGTACGGGCACGGCATGAGTTTCAATAAGGGTGGACGCGGTGATCGCGGCGGTCGCGGACGCGACAAGCGCGACGGTTTCGGTGGCGATGAAGGCGGCAGCAGCAGCTACGGTGGCGGATTTGCTGGCGGCGGCGACCGGTTCGGCGGCGGCGGCGGCGATCGCTTCGGTGGTGGCGGTGGCGACCGGTTCGGTGGCGGCGGTGGCGACCGATTCGGTGGTGGCGGCGGTGGCGGTGGTGGCGGCTTCCGCAGTGGCGGTGGTGGCGGCTTCGGCGGCGGCGGTGGCGGCGGCGCGCGTGGCGGAATGCCAGCGCAGGTCGTTGGCGAAGGCACCGGCGTTGTCAAATTCTTCAACGGCCAGAAGGGATTTGGCTTTGTTGTTCGCGACGACGGCGGAGAGGATGTTTTCATTCATATTTCCGCAGTCGAGCAGGCCGGTCTGACCGGCCTCGCCGAGGGTCAGCCGCTAGGCTTCACGCTCGTCGACCGTGGTGGACGAATCTCTGCGACCGACCTGAAGATCGAGGGCGAACCGCTTCCCGTTACGGACCGTGGCCCTCCGCGTGATCGTGACGAGGGTCCGCGCGGTGGTGCGGGCGGCGGCGGCGCGGGTGGCCCGCAGCGCCAGCTGACTGGAGAAAAGGCGAGCGGCACGGTCAAATTCTTCAACGCAATGAAGGGCTTCGGCTTTATTCAGCGCGATGACGGACAGCCCGATGCGTTCGTGCACATCTCCGCCGTGGAACGCGCCGGCATGACTAGCCTGAACGAGGGCGACCGGCTCGAATTCGAGCTGGAGGTCGATCGTCGCGGCAAGCACGCAGCAGTCAATCTGGTTCCCGGCCAGCAATAATGCGCTACCCATAGCAACAGGGGTTCGGCTCGCGCACGTGAGCCGGACCCCTTTCTATTTGGCCCGACCTCTTTGGATTGGGATTGCCGGAGTCCCAAACGACCGCCATGCTATGGCGATATCTTCGGGAGAGGCCTGATGCACAGCATATTGAATCGAGCCATCGCTGCTGTCGCGGCTTGCATGACGCTTGCCGCTGCTCCGGGGACGACACCTCGCCCCGCCGCCGATGTTGCTCGCGACGCCGATCGCAAGCCGGCGGAAATGGTGAAGTTCGCAGGCATAAAGCCTGGAATGACCGTTGTGGACGTGATTCCCGGCGGCGGATATTTCACCCGTGTGTTTTCCGCAGCGGTGGGTGCAAAGGGAACGGTGATCGCTCTTGTCCCCTCGGCACAGGCCGCCCGCAGCCCCGAAGCAGTGACAAGCCTGAAAGCGCTCGCCGCCGAACCCGGTCTCGGTAACGTAAACGTCGTCGTTTCATCCTTCGCGCCGCTCGCCACTCCTGCCACGATCGATGTCATCTGGACTGCGCAAAATTACCATGACCTGCACAATCCGGCGCTCCCGGCAGCGACAGTGCCGGGTATCAACAAGGCGATTTTCGCGGCCCTGAAACCCGGCGGTACTTATATCGTCGTCGATCACGCGGCAGCGAGCGGATCTGCATTGCGCGACGTCAACACATTGCACCGGATCGATCCTGAAACGGTAAAGGCAGAAGTGGTCGCCGCAGGATTCAGATTCGAAAGTGCCAGCCCGGCGATCGCGAATCCGGCGGACGATCATAGCAAGGCGGTCTTCGATCCTGCGATCCGTGGTCACACCGATCAGTTCGTCTATCGGTTCCGCAAGCCCCGCTGATCCCGGCGGTTCAGCCCGTATTCAAGGCCCTCCGGGCATTCGCACGACGCTTCCGGAGGAATGAATGACAGTTTTTCGTCGCCTGACACTGTTCGCGGCAATCGCCTTTTCCGCTCCCGCAGCCGCGCAGACCGACGATTTGTCGCTTGTGTCCGCGCATCTGAAGGCCGTAACTTCGATGACGGCCGATTTTTCGCAGACCGATCGATCGGGCAAGGTTCTGACCGGTCAGTTGACGCTGAAGCGGCCCGGCAAGATCCGCTTCCAATACGAACAGGGTATTCCGATCCTGATCGTCGGCGACGGTCGCGCGCTGAACTTTATCGATTATTCGGTCAGGCAGGTTTCACGCTGGCCGATCGGCAACTCCCCGCTTGGCGTGCTGCTCGACCCGTCGAAGGACTTGCGCCGCTTCGCGCGCGTCGTTCCCGGGAATGATGCACGCATCGTACTGGCCGAAGCACGTGACCCGCGGCACCCGGAGTACGGTGCAATCACATTGGCATTCGCGCGCGACGCTACCGCCCCGGCAGGGCTGCGATTGCAGGGGTGGGTCGCGCTCGACAGCCAGAACAACCGCACATCTGTTCGCCTGTCGAACCAGCGCTTCAACGTGGCTGTTAGCGACAAGGCGTTCGCCTGGCGCGATCCGCGGCCGTCGGGACCGCGCCGTTAGCGGCGATGTTCATATTCGCGACAGGTTGAACGTATTAGCAACGGCACTGCAATCGCGGCGGGCTTTGAGCAGGATTTTCCCCCTGTTGCCTGTTCTTGTTCGCCGCGACGAGCCTGCGTGACGAACGCCGGTCGGCCCTCGCTCCACGCCCCCGGAGTGAGGGCCTTTTCCGTTCTGCGGAGCGGCTTCCCGCCACTCTGGCGCGGCACTTCCCCAATCGCTACATCGCGGC
>JANMKS010000055.1:0-2982 GCA_031372155.1 Sphingomonas sp. | reverse complement strand
TCGCGCGAATCACATAATCGGGGTGATGGACGACGTGCAGCATCGCCGTTAGCTAGGTCGCACCATGTCGAGAGGGAAGTGAATGACGACGACCGAACGCCCTGACGTCCAGATGTTCCTGGCGTTCCTCAACAATCTGCCCGGTCCCAAAGTCCATGAGCTCGACGCGGCGACGGCGCGCCTCCAGATGCGCGCGATGGGTCCGGTGGCGGAGGCACCGACGGGCGACCTCGCTGTTATCCGCGACCTGACGATTCCCGGCCCGGCCGGAACGATTCCCGCGCGTTTGTATGACGCGCGCGAGGGTCGGGTCCCCGGGCCCGTCATGGTCTTCTACCACGGCGGTGGCTTCGTCATCGGCGACCTCGACACGCACGAACCCTATTGTGCAGAGGCGGCACGCGCGCTCGACATCCCCGTCATCGCGATCGACTATCGGCTTGCGCCCGAACATCCCTTTCCTGCGGCTCCCGACGATTGCGAGGCGGCAACGCGCTGGATTGCGGAAAACATTCCCTGCACCGGGCTCATCCCCTCGGGCGACAGCGCGGGCGGCAATCTGGCGATCGTGGTCGCGATGGCGCTGCGCGACCGGCCCGCTGCGGTTCGGGTCATCGCACAGTTCCCGATCTATCCGGTCGTTGCCGACCATAATGACTGGCAATCGTATCGCGACCACGGCGTCGGCAAGCTGCTCACCTATGAGGCGATGGATTATTTCATGAATGCATATCGCGCGGAGGCGGGGCATATTCAGGCCGCGCCGCTTGGCCGTGATCATGCGGGCATGCCGCCAACGCTCGTGCTTACGGCAGGACTCGATCCCTTGCGCGATCAAGGGCGCGCTTATGCCGCTGCGCTTATTCAGGCGGGTGTGCCGACGACATTTCGTGAAGCGGTTGGCAACATTCACGGCTTCATCAACCTGCGCAAAGCCATACCTTCGTCCGGCGCGGACCTCGCCGGATGCTTTGCCGTTTTGAAGGCAATGATCGCGCAATACGCATGAATTCGCTCCCCTATCGACCCGCCGCCGCGGTCATGCTCCTGAACGCCGATAACAAGGTGTTCGTGGCACAGCGCCTCGACAGTTCGCTCGACGCCTGGCAAATGCCACAGGGCGGTCTCGACCCGGGCGAAGATGCGGAAGCCGGAGCACTGCGCGAACTTGAGGAAGAAACCGGAATCGGGCCGACCCTCGTCACGGTGATCGCGCGGGCTTCCAGAGAACTTCTCTACGATCTTCCGCCCGAGATGCACGGCAAGATGTGGGGTGGAAAATACGGCGGCCAGACGCAAAGCTGGTTTCTCGCGCGTTTTTTGGGGACGGACGACGACATCAACCTCGACACCGAACATCCCGAATTCCGCACTTACAAGTGGGTCGCTCCCTGGGAACTTCCCGACGTGATCGTCGCGTTCAAGAAGACGCTTTACGAGGACGTGCTGGCCGAATTTGCGGGGTATTTGCCACCGCGCTGATCAGCCGCCACCAGGCGCACGGGATATGCCGCAAACTTTTTATCAGCCGTGAGTATCGGCACATCCTCTACGATCGCTTGCGCCATCAGCGGCCGGTCGAACGGGTCACGACTAACCGGGTCGAGTTCTCGCAGAACTCGCGCGCGCCGATCTGGCGACCCATCTTCATTCTCGTTGTATCCACAAAATATGTGCACAAGCCGAACGGATCAACCCGCCTTCGCCTCCTGCCTGAACTTGTGCAACAGCGGCTCGGTATATCCGTTCGGCTGCGCGACCCCCTCGAAAACCAGCGCGCGCGCCGCGCGGAACGCGGTGCTGTCGGGCGTCAGTGTTCGATAGAGCGGGTCACCCGCGTTCTGGGCGTCGACTTTTGCTGCCATTCTGATCAATGCGGCATCGACCTCCGCGGCCGTGCACACGCCGTGCAGCAGCCAGTTGGCCATGTGCTGCGAGGATATGCGAAGCGTCGCGCGATCCTCCATCAGCCCGACATCGTCGATATCGGGCACCTTGGAGCACCCTATTCCCTGATCGATCCAGCGTACGACATACCCCAATATGCCTTGCGCGTTGTTGTCCAATTCACGCTCGATCTCCGCTGCGCTCCAGTTATGCCCCTGTGCAAGCGGCACGGTCAGCAGATCGGCAAGCGGCGGGATGGCGGTCAACTCTCGCTGCCGCGCAAAGACGTCGACCTTGTGATAGTGCAGGGCGTGGAGGGTCGCAGCGGTGGGCGACGGCACCCACGCCGTGTTCGCGCCCGCCATCGGGTGCCCGACCTTTTGTATCATCATGTCGGCCATGCGGTCGGGTGCCGCCCACATGCCCTTGCCGATCTGTGCCTTTCCCGACAATCCGCACGCAAGCCCTATGGCGACGTTGCGCGCTTCATAGGCCTTGATCCAGGCACTCGACTTCATGTCGGCTTTCGCGACCATGGCCCCTGCCTGCATCGAGGTGTGAATCTCGTCCCCTGTACGATCGAGAAACCCGGTGTTGATGAACGCGATGCGGTGACGGACGGCATGAATTGTGGCGGCGAGGTTCGCCGACGTCCGCCGTTCCTCATCCATCACGCCGATCTTTATCGTGTTGCGCGTCAGCCCGAGCAAATCCTCGGCCGCGTCGAACAGGTCGTTGGCAAATGCGGCTTCTTCCGGCCCGTGCATCTTCGGCTTCACGATATAGATGCTGCCCGTCCTGCTGTTTTGCCCTGCGTCGTGAGTCGCGATCAGTGACGTCAAGACGGCGTCCAGGATGCCTTCCGGAACCTGCGTGCCGTCTGCCAGCAGGACCGCCGGATTGGTCATAAGATGGCCGACGTTGCGGACGAACAGCAGGCTGCGTCCGGGTAACGTGAACGGCGCGCCGTCTGCGTCGATCCATCGCCGATCGGGCTCCAGGGCACGCGTCATCGTGCGCCCGCCTTTTTTGAACGTGGCCGACAGATCCCCCTTCATCAGGCCAAGCCAGGTCCGGTAGGCTTCGACCTTGTCA
>JANMKS010000049.1:0-5094 GCA_031372155.1 Sphingomonas sp. | reverse complement strand
TGCCGCCTTGGCGTCATCGACGGTCATGCCGTTGAGAAAGTCCGAATTGACCACGCATCCCGCGCCGGTGAACGCTTCGTTGCCTCTGAAATAAGGGTCGACGACGTCGCCATCGGCAACGACGCGGCGCACCGATAATTCGTATTTTCGCGCAAAGTCGAGGTCGCGCTGGTCGTGCGCCGGAACCCCCATGACACCGCCGGTTCCATACTCCATGAGAACGAAATTGGCGACGTAGACCGGCAGTTTCCTGTCCGCATCGAGGGGATGATCGACGGTTATTCCCGTATCAAAGCCTAGCTTTTCCGCCGTTTCAATTTCCGCCGCGGTCGTCCCGCCCCTCCTGCACTCATCGATGAACTGTTCGAGCGCATAGCGGTTCGCGGCCAGCGCCTGAGCAAGCGGATGATCGCACGCAATCGCCAGGAAACTCGCGCCGAAGATCGTGTCGGGCCGCGTCGAATAGACGTCGATGCTGTCGCTGCCGTCGGACAGGTCAAACCGGATACGCATCCCCTTCGACTTGCCGATCCAGTTCGCCTGCATCAGCTTGACCTTGTCGGGCCATTTATCGAGCGTATCGAGGCCCTCCAGCAGATCCTCGGCGAAGTCGGTGATCTTTAGGAACCACTGGTTGAGCTTCTTCTTTTCGACCAGCGCGCCCGATCGCCAGCCGCGCCCGTCGATGACCTGCTCGTTGGCAAGCACCGTCATGTCGACGGGATCCCAGTTTACCGATGATTCGCGGCGATAGACCAGCCCCGCCTTGTACAGGTCGAGGAACAAGGCTTGTTCGTGCCCGTAATATTCGGGTTCGCAGGTGGCGAGTTCGCGGCTCCAGTCGATCGCGAGGCCGAGGCGTTTCAGCTGCGCGCGCATCGCGGCGATGTTCGCGCGCGTCCAATCACCCGGATGCACACCCTTTTCCATCGCGGCATTCTCGGCGGGCATGCCGAATGCGTCCCACCCCATCGGATGCAATACGGCATGGCCGGTCATCCGCTTAAAGCGCGCCAGCACATCGCCCATCGCATAGTTGCGGACGTGCCCCATGTGGATGCGCCCTGACGGATAGGGAAACATCTCCAGGACATAGGCGCGCTTGTCGCTCGCGCTTGCATCAGCGGCAAAAGTGCCGCGTTCCTCCCAAAGCTTTTGCCAGCGCGAGTCAGCGGCGCGGTGTGCGAATTTGCTGCTCACCCCCGCCTCAGCCGGCGACGGCGCTGCGCCTCAGATCGCGCGCTTTGGTCAGGATGATGTCCTCGAGCTTCTGGACGGTGGCGGCCTGAACAGGCGCATCGATCCACTGTCCGTTCGTCATCATCTGACGCGACGCCGCGACGCGCAGTGCATCGGCGCGCAGATCCTGATCGAGTACGCTGACCGTCAGCTTCATGCGCTCGCCGGGCGCATTCGGATTGACGTACCAATCGGTGACGATGACGCCACCGTTCGAATCGGTTTGCAGGATCGGCATGAACGACACCGTGTCGAGCGCGGCACGCCACAAATAGGCATTGATTCCGATCGTCGTGACTTTCGACGCAGCGAGATCGGCCACGCGCGTGGGCTTTTCCTTGCCGCCGCAGGCAGCGGTGGTCGTGACGAGGGCAATCGCGAGTACGGTGGACAGGCGACGATACATGGCATTCCTTGAAGAAAGGGGAGCAAAAGCTGCGCTGAGTGCTTATAGCCCGTGCGCCAGCACTCGCAAGGACACGATTCTGTGTGCGATATGCAACACTCCGGGTAAATGACTCGCTCGGGCTGGCGCGCGGAACTGCCGACACTATGTTGCTGTTTGAGTGAAAAGGGGATTCGATTCGTGCGCCTGACTTTGGTGGCCCTGGCTGTGACTTCGGGAGCGATCGTCGCCTCTGTGGTCGCGCTGTCGCCTGCGGTCGGTGCACCGGGGACATCTGCTTTCAAACCGCGCGTATCGCTCAGCGCGCGCGGCGGCCTCGGGTCGTTTACGCCGGCATCTACCGATCCGCGCCTGTCGGCCTTGCTGTCGCGCAGCGGTCTTGCGTCGAGCGGCTTCCGTTTCACCCCGGCATCGACGAGCGTACGACTGAACCGCTCGGTAACCGTAGCGGTGCGTGCGCGCTCTTCAGGTGCAACCGGCGGCGGCGAGCGGATCGCGCTGGTCACGGCGCCAACGACGAGCATTACGCCGCTGGCGTATAATCTCGGCGTGGCCGTGGGTTGGCGTCGCTTCGCCTTGTCGAGTGATGTTGCGAAGGTCGATCTGGGCACGTTGGGTGGTCGCGAAGCGGTCGATGTGGGCGTGAGCTACAATGCGCGCAAGTGGAGCACGCGGCTTGCCGTCGGGGCTGACCACGCCACCGCGCAATCGCCGCGCGCGCTGGCTCAGGGCAGCGGCTACTCGCTCGACGTCGCGGGGTCTTACACAATCGCTCGCAACATAGATCTGACCGCAGGCGTGCGTTATCGCGCCGCCGAACGCGAGCGCCTGTCGCTGGCCGACAACCGTCGCGACAGCCAGGCCGTCTACATAGGCACTGCGTTCAAATTCTAACGCGCGGCGCGCCAAAGGCGTCGATAGCTGCCCATCCGTAAATTCTCAGGGCGACGAGCGATGTCGCACGCGTGCCGTTCAGCCCGCCGAGTGCCACCGTCCTGCCCCGCATAGCTCCGGCAATCAGGCCCAGTCTCACACGACCGAGCGTTCTCTCTCCCGGATGAGATCGGGTAGAAAAAACCGGCGAGATGAACAAGAGATCGGCTCCCGCGCGTCGTGCAGCCACCAGTTCGCGTGTCGAATGCACCGCCGCGGTCCGCAACCCGCGCGATTGACGGAGTGAGCGGTCGTGAGCACCGTCGGCGCCCCAGTGCCGAGCCAATTGGGGAGAGCCCGCAAGTATCAGGACATGCCGCCCGCGCCGTGCTTGCCACCGGACGCGGTCGAAGAGTGCCCGGCGGTCGGTCTCAGCCAGCTCATGATGCCGGAATATAATTCCCGCGCGCTTCGGCAGGTTTGAAATGGCTCGTTCGAGATCGCCCAGTCGCGGGTCGGTCAACAACCAGATCCGGGGAAGCGGGTGGCGGGGTCGCATCGTGCTGCGTATAGCGCCGCGATGTTCGATGCCGAAGCGCGCCTTGCCCAAGTTCATGCGAAAGTGGAAAAGGCCGGCGAGAGCGCGGGCCGTCCAGCAAATGCGGCCACGTTGGTGGCGGTGTCAAAGACCAGGACAATCGACGAGATCGCCCCGCTAATTGACGCGGGGCATCGGCACTTTGGCGAGAACCGCGTTCAGGAAGCGCAGGCGAAATGGCCGGCGCTTGCCACGAGCCGGTCGGAACTGCATCTGCATCTGGTGGGGCAGTTGCAGTCGAACAAGGCGCTCGATGCCGTCGCGTTGTTCGGCACGATTCATTCGGTCGACCGTCCGTCGCTGATTACCGCGCTCGCCAACGCACAGGAAAAAATCGGCAAGCAACCCACTTGCTTCATTCAGGTCAATCTTGCGAACGAGGACCAGAAGGGCGGATGCAAGGTCGGGGACCTCTCCGCTCTGCTCGACCTGGGCCGGCAATCAGGGCTCGCAATCGCGGGACTGATGACGGTTCCGCCCGCGGCGCTGGAGCCCGCGCCCTGGTTCGCGCTGCTTGCCAAGCTGGCGAAGGACCATGGCCTTGACCAGCTGAGCATGGGGATGTCGGATGATTTCGAGACCGCAGTCAAGCTGGGTGCGACGCACGTACGCATCGGCACCGCGCTATTCGGCGAACGGCCGTGATTGCCGGGATCATCTTCGATTTCGACGGCGTACTGATTGAAAGCGAATATGTCAGCAACCTCCAGATTGCCGAGACTTTGACGGCACTGGGACGCCCAACGACCATCGAGCAAGCCTTGTCGAACTTCGTTGGGCTCGGCGGCAATGACTTTACCCAAGCACTGGCACGGTGGATCGGCGGGCCTGTCCCTGACGCCTTTCATGCCGCGCGCAAGGCCGAGGACGAGCGCGTCATGCGCGAAGGGCTCGATGCGGTGGCGGGAGCGGTCGCCTTCGTCGAGTCGCTTCCCCCGGAAATGCCGCGGGCGATTGCCTCTTCGAGCACCAGTGTCTGGATCACCCGGCACCTCGACAATATCGGCCTCAGGCACGCCTTTGGTGATCACATCTACTCGGGCCGCGAGCATGTCAGACGCGGCAAGCCTGCGCCTGACATTTATCTTCATGCTGCTCAGGCGATCGGAACCGGGATCGCGCAAACGCTTGTTATCGAGGACTCGCCCGTTGGCGTGACCGGGGCGGTGGCATCGGGCGCGCAGGTCGTCGGGCTTGCCGTGGGTCGGCACTGTGGGGACGGCCACGCCGAGTTGCTAAGGGCGAAAGGGGCGCAATGCGTCGCCCACAGCTTTGACGAAGTGAGCGCGCTGCTGCGTCAGAATTGATGCCCGGTACGGTCGCGCTTGGTCGCCAGATAGCGCGCGTTGTGCGCGTTGGCGGGTACATGATGCGGAACACGCTCGCGCACCTCGATCCCTGCCGCTTCCAGGCCGACGACTTTCGCAGGATTGTTCGTGAGCAGTCGGATGACGGGCACCTTCAACAGGTGCAACATCCGCGCTGCAACGCCGAAATCGCGGGCGTCGACCGCAAAGCCAAGGCGCAGGTTTGCGTCCACCGTGTCGAAGCCCTGATCCTGAAGCGAATAGGCGCGCAGCTTGTTGATGAGGCCGATGCCGCGACCTTCCTGGCGCAGATACAGCAGGATTCCCCACCCGCTTTCGGCAATTTCGTCCAGCGCCGTCTGCAGTTGCGGCCCGCAATCGCACTTCAATGACCCCAGCACGTCACCGGTCAGGCACTCGCTGTGCAGCCGGACGAGCGGCGGGCTTCCGTCCGGCGAGCCGATAATAAGCGCAACATGTTCGGAAATCGTCTCGGGGCTGCGGAACGCAACGATTTGCGCCGTCTCGCATGCCGCGACGGGAAGTGCCGCGCGCGCGACGATAGCGAGCCGTTCGGGCGAGTCATAAGCGGCGATGTCCCCGATCGCGACTGTCACTTCGACATCGCCGTCCGAGCGCACGAAAAAGGCGGGCAGGATGCCGGTCAGCCG
>JANMKS010000002.1:0-7001 GCA_031372155.1 Sphingomonas sp. | reverse complement strand
GAGATACCCCATTTGTCGCGGCACCAACCGCACTGGCTTTCCGTGCCGCCGTTTCCGACGATCGCGTCCCAGTATCGGTCGGTCTCCGCCTGATCGTCGGTCGCTATCTGAAAGCTGAAGGCTTCGTTGTGCGTGAACGTTGGCCCCCCGTTCAGACCGATGCAGGGGATGCCCATCACGTGGAATTCGACCGTCAACGCATCGCCGGCCTTGCCATTGGGATAGTCGCTCGGCGCGCGGTGGACGGCCCCGACATGGCTGTCGGGAAAGGTCGCAGCATAAAACGTCGCCGCCGCCTCGGCATCGTGGTCGTACCACAGACAGATTGTGTTCTTTGCCATTTCACCGGCTCCTGCTGCCGACAAGTGCGAAAAATGCGCCTTGGGGATCGACGCCGTTAATCGAAAAGTCTCCGCCCGGAATCTCCTGCGGGCCGTGCAGTATCTGTCCACCGCCCGATGTGATCGCGCTTGCCGCCGTGTCGATGTCGGGCACCCGGAAATAATAGTTCCAGACCGGCATCGGCGCGCCCTGCGGCATCATTGGCATCACTGCGCCGAGCATGCCCTGTCCCATCGGCGCTCCCTCTGGTGCCCGGCCGGCATGGCGGATGAACTGGTAATTGCCAAGCTCGCCCATATCCATTTCGCCGTCCTTCACCCAGCCGAAACGTTGGCCGTAAAAGTGCAGTGCTGCCTCCGGCTCGCTTGTTGCCAGCTCGTTCCAGGCGCAGTGGCCGACGCGTGGCTTGTCGTAGGAAAAGGCATTGCTCGTCGCGTCGGGTTGATTGGCTGGCGGTGTCGGCGTCATGACATAGAAAACCGCGCCTTGCGGATCCGCGACCATCGCCATGCGCCCGACGCCTTCCATGGTTATTGGTGGCATATGCGTCTTGCCGCCGCCATTCTCGATCGATGCGACCATTTTATCGACGTCGTCGACCCCGACATAGCCGACCCACGCCGGTCGTGCGCCGCCCGCCGTCATCGCCGGAGACAGCGGCAACAGCCCCGCGACATTCCCTTCGCTCGCGGTGATCATCCGGTAATCGACCGGTCCCGACGGCGCGGCTTCGATGGTCCAGCCCACGACCTTTTGATAAAAGTCGCGTGCGGCATCCGCATCGGTCGTCATCAGTTCGTACCAGATAAAATCGCCATGGTGGTTTGCCATCATCCTTCTCCCGTATTTGCGTCGACGATCGGCACGAAGCCGCCCATGATCATGCGCTTCCCGTCGAATGGCATCGGCATGTCGCCGGGCATTCCCGGTCCGGCACCGGGTTTGAAGCGGTCATCCTCCATCGTCGACGCATTGCCCTTGTCGCGCGCCTCCTTCGACGGCCAGGCGATCCACGAGAAGACGATCGTCTCATGGTCTGCCGCATCGACCGCGCGATAAAAGTCGGTGACTTCGCCTCGCATCAGGTCATCGCCCCAGTTCTCGACAACCGCCTGCGCGCCATTGTCGATGAAAACCGGCGCGGCAGCCTCTGCAACCGCTTTGTAATCGGCCTGCTTTTCGGACTCTACCGGTATCACGTAGCCGTCGACATAGCCCATGCCGCTGTCCGATCCCTTTCGCAGGATTGGCGCGAAGCCCGAAAAGATCATGCGTTTCCCGTCGAACGGCATTTCCTCCATGCCTGCCATCGCGTCGGGGTCGTTCTGCATCTTGTTGTTCGCCGCGTCGCGCGTTGCTTTGTCGGGATATTCGATCCACGAAAACACGACGGTTTCGTCGTCCCTTGCCTGCACGGCACGACGAAAATCGGTGACTTTGCCGTCCTTGACATCGTCACCCCAGCATTCGACGAGCCGGGTCGCGCCGAGTTTTTTGAATAACGGCACGGCGCTTTCGGCGTGCGCTCGATATTTTTCCTTGTTTGTGGTCGGCACTGCGACCAGGAATCCTTCAACATAAGTCATCCTACTTCTCCTCCTTGACCGGACAGCCGATCGACCAGCGATATCCGAACGGATCCTTCACCTGGCCGTAACGATCCCCCCAGAACATATCCTGCAACGGCATGGTCGCGGTCGCGCCCGCACAAACGGCGCGATCGAACCACGCATCGGCGTCGTCGACCTGCAGATGCAGCGTCAGGCCGCTTCCGCCTGCATCGTCGGCCTCGGCCGGATCGACATATTCGGGAAATTCGTCGTGGAGCATCAGCGACGCGCCATTGATATGAAGATGCGCGTGCATCAGGCGGCCGTCGTCCACCGCTTGTCGGCGAATTTCGGTCGCGCCGAACGCCTTGTTGTAAAAGTCGATCGCGTCGACCGCGCGCCGGTCGCCGATCTGAATATGCGGAGTCAGCCCTCCGGTGGGGGCTTCGTTGATCTGGTCCATATCGCTCTCCTTCGATGACTGTCGCGCAACCGCTAATCCTTGATGTCGGGCGTCACGAGGCGGGCGAGCTTGTCGAGCGAGTCCTGCCAGCCGAGGTAGCACATCTCGACCGGGATCACGTCGGGAATGCCTTCCTGAACAATGCTCAACTCGGTCCCGACCAACACCGCCCGCAGCGTGACCGTGGTGAGCATTTCGCCCGGCAGATTGGGATCGTCGAACACATCGGTGTATTGCAGGCGTTCGTTCGGCACGACCTCGCGGTACTTGCCGCCGAATGAATGCGTGTTGCCGGACGTGAAGTTGCTGAACGACATCCGGTAACTGCCCCCGACGCGCACGTCGATCGCGTGGACACGACCGGTAAACCCATAGGGCGGCAGCCAAGCCGCCATCGCGTCGGCGTCGGTCAGCGCGCGATAGACCTTCTCTGGTGGCGCCGCCACTATACGGTGCAGCCGGACAGAGTTCGCAGTCATGACGTCTCTCCTTCAGTCTTATTATCAATGGTTCATGCCGGAGCCGCGGCATCGTCGAACGCGGCCAGGTGTGCGGACAACGCCGCCTTGAAAGCCGGTCGCGCCGTGCCGCGCTCGACATAGGCGACAAGGTTCGAGTGCGGGGCGATCAGCTCTGGCGGCGTCATCGCGCGGAGTACGTCAATCGTCAGAAGGTCGCCGATCGTGAAGCGGTCCTCCAGCCAGTCGCCGCTGCCGAGCACCTCGGACAATTGCGCCAGCCGCATGACGGCGAACGGGCGGACGAGGTCATTCGCCTCGCTCTGCCAATCCTTTCCCTCGGTCAGATAGCTCATCACGAACAGCATCTGCATGAACGGCTCGATGCTGTTGAGCGCTGCGAAGGCCCAGCCGATCGCGCGCCCCCTCGCCCGCGAGCCGCGCGGCAGCAACCGTTCGTCCTTTTCGCCGATGTGGATCAGGATCGCGCCAGATTCGAACAGGGTCAGGCCGTTTTCCTTGTACACCGGCACCTGACCGAACGGCTGATCCGCCATGTGCGCGGCTGATTTCTCGCCGCCCGCGCCACCGACCAAGCGGACGCGATAGGGCAGGCCGATCTCCTCCAGCGCCCAGCGGACCCGCATGTCCTTGACGCGCCCGCGCACGGTCGGCGGCACCCATTCATAGGCCGTGACTTCGATGGCGGCATTCTGATCTATCGGCATGTCACTTCTCCCTAATTGAAAAGCATCTGCACATATCGTTTCAGATGCTCGACGCTTTCGCGCGCAATCGCCGGGCCGTTCTTTGCTTTCGCCAGAACGAACGCGCCCTGCAGGACGGCCTGGATGTGATAGGCGAGGCTCTCTGCCGTCACGTCGTCGCGGATGCGGTAGCGGTCGATCGCCTGCTGCACATCGACGGCCAATCGTTCGGCATAGGCCGTGATGCTTGCGTCGCCCGCGACGCGGATGGCTTCGCTTGTCGCATAGGCTTCCTGCACCATCGACCCGACGAAGCAGGTGAAATCGCCCGGCACTCCGTCCAGCATGGCAAGGCGCAGGTCGATATGCGCGAACAGGCGGTCAAGCGGATCGTCCAGCGATACAATCGACGGATGATCGAACAGCGGCGCCGCGCGCGCGGTCCACTGTTCGGCCGCCGCAACCGCGAGCGCTTCTTTTGATTTGAAATAGTGAAAGAAGGCACCTTTCGTCACGCCGGCCGCCGCACAAATCTGGTCGACCGAAGTCGCCGCCAGCCCCTGCATGCGCACCAGATTGTGTGCGGCATCGATCAGCGCGCCACGAACGGCGGTTTTCTCGACTGCGCTTGTTCGACTCGACATCGCTTACACATACCAACCGGTTGGTATCTTAACAAGCACCAATTCGTTCGCGTCGCTTTCGCGTAACTTTTGGACCTTCGTCTTGACCTTTGCGTTGCTTATCAGCACGGGTTCCCGCCCAAGGATCAAAGCGATGACGACCCTGCCCAACACTCAGCCCGACAGCCGCGATGCGACAGTCATGGACGCGCCCGACAAGAAGATGTCGGTTCGCGAGCTCTTCGGGATCGACAGCGACATGCAGGTTCCGGCCTTCAGCGAGGCGGACGAGCGCGTTCCCGACCTTGACCCAAGCTATGTCTTCGACGCCGACACGACGCTCGCGATCTGCGCGGGGTTCGCGCACAACCGCCGCGTGATGGTCCAGGGCTATCACGGCACCGGAAAATCGACTCACATCGAACAGGTTGCGGCGCGGCTCAACTGGCCGTGCATCCGCATCAACCTCGACGCGCACATCAGCCGGATCGATCTCGTCGGTCGCGACGCGATCGTCTTGCGAGAGGGACAGCAGGTCACCGAGTTCCGCGAAGGACTTCTTCCCTGGGCGTTGCAGACTCCGACCGCGCTCGTCTTCGACGAATATGATGCGGGGCGTCCCGACGTGATGTTCGTCATTCAGCGTGTGCTGGAAACAGAGGGCAAGCTCACTCTGCTCGACCAGAACCGGGTGATCCGGCCGAACCCGTGGTTCCGGCTGTTCGCGACGGCCAATACTGTCGGCCTCGGCGATACCAGCGGACTTTATCACGGGACGCAGCAGATCAATCAGGGCCAGATGGATCGCTGGAACATCGTCGTTACCCTCAACTACCTTCCCGCTGCGGTCGAGGCGCAGATCGTTCTCGCGAAGTCGGGCGAGTACGACCATGCTGGCGGAAAGAAAGAAGTCGACAATATGGTGAAGGTTGCCGACCTGACGCGGCAGGGCTTCATCAACGGCGACATATCGACGGTCATGAGTCCGCGGACGGTCATCACCTGGGCACAGAACGCACTGATCTTTGGCGATGTCGGCTTCGCGTTCCGCCTGACCTTTCTGAACAAATGCGACGATGCGGAACGCGCGCTGGTCGCCGAATATTACCAGCGCGTGTTCGGTAAGGATTTGCCGGAGTCGGTCGTCGGCAAGGCGTAAATGCCCGAACAGACCCCCCTTGAGGCCTTCAAGGCCGTACTGACCGGAACGGCCCGCGCAATTGCGCGCGAACCCGAGGTCGAGCTGGCCTATACCGCCGACGCCCCGACGCAGGTCGGCAAGAACCTGAAAATCCCCATGCCGGGGCGTGCTCTGCCGACGGAACAGGTTGCCGAAGCGCGAGGATTCGCCGACGGGTTCGCCTTGCGACTGCGGTATCACGACGCGACCGTGCATGCCCGCAACGCGCCCGCGCCCGCCGTCGCACGCGCCGTCTTCGATGCGGTCGAAACGGTGCGGGTCGAGGCACTGGGTTCGCGGGGCATGGCGGGCGTTCGCGCCAATCTCGATCACGCGCTTGAAATGCGGATGCGGTCGGATCCTATCACGCGTGCGAAGGCCGCGGATGAAGTGCCGCTATCGACCGCCGTCGCGCTGCTCCTTCGCGAGCGGCTGACGGGTGAATCGCCGCCGGCCACCACGTCAGCCGGACTGACGCTTGTGCGCGACTGGATCGAGGAGGCGGGGGCCGCTGACATGGACGCACTCGGCCTCGTGCTTGACGATCAGGTCGCGTTCGCGACGCTCGCAACCAAGCTCCTCCAGGACCTTGCACTGATCGAAGGCGACGCGACTGCCGATGAAGAGCCCGATGATGGTGACGATGACGGCGAGGAGGACGGCCAGGACGACGCCGACAGCGGCGAGGACGACAGCGACGGCGGCGGCGAGGTCGAACAGCGCGGCGAGACCGAAAGCGACGAGAATGCCGAGGGCGAGGGCGAGACCGACGGCCAGGACATGGCCGATGACGATGACCGGAGCGAAAGCGGCGAAGGCGAGCAGGACGGCATGTTGCCGGTTCGCCCCAATCGCCCCGTCGCAGACCTGACGCCGGGATTCGACTACAAGGCCTGGACGACCGCGCACGACGAGGTGATTGCCGCCGACGAGCTTTGCGACCCCGACGAACTTGTGCGCCTGCGTGCGTACCTCGACCAGCAGTTGTTGCATCTTCAAGGCGCCGTGACCAAGCTCGCCAATCGCCTGCAGCGCCGCCTGATGGCGCAACAGTCGCGATCATGGGACTTCGATCAGGAAGAGGGGATGCTCGATGCCGCGCGGCTTGCGCGGATCATAGTCTCGCCCGGTCACTCGCTCAGCTACAAGATCGAGCGCGATACCGAATTCAAGGACACCGTTGTCAGCCTTCTGATCGACAATTCAGGATCGATGCGCGGACGCCCCATTTCGATCGCTGCGATAAGCGCGGACATCATGGCGCGCACGCTTGAACGGTGCGGCGTAAAGACCGAGATTCTGGGCTTCACGACGCGAGCCTGGAAAGGCGGGCAGGCGCGCGAAAGCTGGCTGGCAGCCGGACGACCCGCGATGCCTGGGCGGCTCAATGATTTGCGCCATATCGTCTACAAGCCGGCGGATGCGCCGTGGCGTCGCGCGCGCACGTCGCTCGGCCTGATGATGCGCGAGGGGTTGCTGAAGGAGAATATCGACGGGGAGGCGCTGTTATGGGCGCACGCTCGGCTGATCGCGCGGTCCGAAGAGCGCAAGATCCTGATGGTCATTTCCGACGGCGCGCCGGTCGACGACTCCACGCTCAGCGTCAATTCCGGGAGCTATCTCGAAAAGCACTTGCGCCAGGTTATCGGGTGGATCGAGAACAAGTCACCGGTCCAGC
>JANMKS010000471.1:0-9473 GCA_031372155.1 Sphingomonas sp. | reverse complement strand
GCGCGCCCGTCACCCCGCCCGCCGGACCCGACATCAGAAGTGCCACCGGATGCTCTTCGGACTTCTGCGACGACATCAGCCCGCCGTCGGAACGCAACAGCGACAGCCGCCCGGTCATCTCGACCTTTTCGAGCTTGTCACTCAGACTCCGGACGTAACGCCCGACCACCGGACGCACGGCGGCGTTCGCAACCGTCGTCAGCGTGCGCTCATATTCCTGCATCTCAGGCAGGACGACATGGCTCAGCGACAATGGAATGTCGGGCATGATCTCTGCGGCGAGTTTGGCAACACGCAATTCGTGTGCGCCGTTCAGATAGGCGTTGATGAGCGACACCGTCAGCGCCTCTACCCCCTGCGCCTTCAGCTTCTCGAGTGCATCGCGGATATTGGAATCATCGGTCGGGCGTACTTCCTTGCCGAATGCGTTCATTCGACCCTTGATCTCGACAGTGTCTTCCAGCTTGGCGAGCGGCTCGGGCTTTGGCCACACTATCCACCCTGCGAGTCCGCCCGGCACGAAGCTGCGTGCGATCTGCATGATCTGGCGGTAACCCTCTGTCGTCACCAGCCCGACGCGCGCCCCCTTGCCCTCGAGCACTGCATTGGTCGCGACTGTGGTGCCGTGCAGGAACACCTCGATTTCCTTGGGCGACACCCCAGCCTGCGCGCAGACTGCCTCGACCCCGTTCAGGATACCCTCCGAGCTGTCATGCGGCGTCGAAGGTGTCTTCGTCCGCCAGGAATCGCCATTCGCGTCATTGAACAACAATAAGTCGGTAAACGTGCCGCCGACGTCGACCCCCAGACGATAGCCCATTCATTAATCCTTGATCGCACCGACGAGGTAGTAGGAAAACTGCCCCTTTTTGCGGAGAAGTATCTCCCCGGTGCCATCAGCCTCGATTAATGCTGACTTGTAGTCAAGCGATCGGGATTATGCAGAAAACGGTTCACGGCATATGTGCGAACCCAGCTTTGTCACCATTACCTCGATAGATCGCGCGCGACGTGCGGCAATGGTGACCCCTACGGGAATCGAACCCGTGCTTCAGCCGTGAGAGGGCCGCGTCCTAACCGCTAGACGAAGGGGCCGCCGGGCTGCCCTTATGGGATGACCGGGATAGCGTCAAGAAACGCTATGACCCTATAGGCGGCGTGGTTTGCGTGTCGGCCATGCTCTCGTTCAGGCCGTTATACGGCGCGACGGTGTAAGCGTCGGTCGGCCCGTCCTTGCCACGGGCGAAACCCGATGAGCCATCGCTCGAACCATCCTGACCAACGTAGCGATCATACTCCTCGCTGTAACGCTTCGTCAGCATTGCCTGATCGGCCTGGAGCGCGTTTTGTTTCAGCTTGGCGAACCAGGTGCCCTCTTCCTCGTACATGTGATGCGCAACGGCACCGCGGATGTGTTCGAGCTTGTCGTCGTACTCCTGCGCGGCGGGGTCGAGTTTTTCGAGCATCGCCATCTGCGTCTTCGCCGCAGCCTGTTCGGTGACGGCCATTGCTGCTCCGGCCTTTTCGTCGTTCGCGATCATCGCGGGATAGAGCACCGATTCCTCGGCGTTGGCATGGCCGGTCAAAATGATGCCGAGGCGCTTTTGCGCCGCCGGGCGATCCGCAGGGGACGCCGCCTTCACGTCGGCAAAGCAGCGTTCGATCTGTTCGTGGTGATCGAGCACCATCGCCAGCCATTCGCCCGGAGTTGCAAGACTGCGCGCCCGTTGCCGCGCGTTGGCGCGGTCTTCTTGCGATTCGGGCGGCGTGAGGGTGGCGGCGATCTTGTCGAGGACGGACATGGTGCGAACTCCGGGCTTGGGGGGACTCGGAGAGTTCAATGCCGGAGGGCGAAGTCTTGTTCCGTCACTCAGGCTGCTGCAGCGCGACGATCTTTCAGTTCGGCGTTCAGCATTTCTGCCAACAAGAAGGCCAACTCAAGGCTTTGCCCGGCATTGAGGCGCGGGTCGCAGTGCGTATGATAGCGATCCGCCAAGTCCATCTGCGTTACATCCATCGCGCCGCCGGTGCACTCGGTGACATTCTGACCCGTCATTTCGATATGAATGCCGCCGCCAAAGCTGCCTTCGGCGCGGTGAACGGCAAAGAAGCCGCGCACTTCGGCCAGGATACGGTCGAAAGGCCGCGTTTTGTAGCCGCTCGGCGTTTTGATGACGTTACCGTGCATCGGGTCGCAGCTCCACACGACCGGATGCCCTTCACGCATAACCGCGCGCACGAGCGCCGGGAGCCCGGCCTCGATCTTGTCGTGGCCATAGCGTGTGATGAGCGTGATGCGGCCCGCAGTACGTGCAGGGTTCAAGATATCGAGCTGGCGCAGAAGTTCGTCAGGGGCGAGGCTCGGGCCGCACTTCAGGCCGATGGGATTGCCGATACCGCGCAGGAACTCGACATGCGCCGATCCTTCGAAGCGCGTGCGGTCGCCAATCCAGAGCATATGTGCCGAAGTGTCATACCAGTCGCCGGTCAGGCTGTCCTGCCGGGTCAGCGCCTGCTCATAGGGAAGCAGAAGCGCCTCATGGCTGGTAAAGAATTGCGTGCCCTTCAACTGGGGCACGGTGTCGGGGTTGATGCCGCACGCCGACATGAAGTCGAGCGCTTCGCCGATGCGATCCGCGACATCGCGATACTGTTTCGTCCAAGGGCTGCGGCCCATGAAATCATGCGTCCAAGCGTGAACCTGATGCAGGTTCGCATAGCCGCCCGAGCTGAAGGCGCGGAGCAGGTTGAGCGTCGCGGCGGACTGGTTGTAACCCTGAACCATGCGTTGCGGATCGGGCGCGCGGCCAGCGGCTTCAAAGGCGATGTCGTTGACGATGTCGCCGCGATAGGCGGGCAGGGTGACGTCCTCGACCGTCTCGGTATCGGCGCTGCGCGGCTTAGCGAACTGCCCCGCCATACGGCCGAGCTTTACCGTCGGGAGCTTCGAGGCGAAAGTCAGGACGACCGCCATCTGGAGCAGCACGCGGAACGTGTCGCGGATGTTGTTCGGGTGGAACTCGGCAAAGCTCTCCGCGCAGTCGCCGCCCTGCAGCAGGAAGGCTTCGCCACGCGAGACGCGGGCAAGCTCTGCGGTTAGGTTGCGCGCTTCCCCTGCGAACACGAGCGGCGGGAAATTGCCGAGCGTTGTGGTGGCGCGCGTCAGCGCGTCCGCGTCGGGGTAGGTCGGGAGCTGGCGCGCTTCATATGCAGTCCAGCTGTCGGGTGTCCATTTCGCTGCCATTGTGCGATCACCCTTGGGGCACGGTGTTGCAATTGGCAAGATTCAGGCAGGCACCCAGTTTCCGTGAAAGCCGGGTGGGACACGGTGGGGAATGGTGACGGTGGCTTGCGGCGGACCGCCGAAGTCCCGAGCATCAAGGATGACGAGATCGGTCGTCTCGGTATCCATGTCGACGACATAGCCTATCAGCCAGCCCTCGTCCTCGCCGGGTCCAGAGGGCACAAAAACGAATTCGCCGGGGTAACGGTTCGGGCCAAAGCTATGCGTCTGCTTCGTGCCCGCCGTGAGGTCGTGCTTGTAAAGCGCGTTCGCCGCGAAGGCGTGTTCCGCACCGGCGTCGGGCAGCGCCATCGTATAGGCGTAACGGTAAGGCTGCCCTAGCCGGCGTTCGTCGGGGCGCGGAAACTCCTGTCGCGCATTGTCGATGACATGGCGTGCGACGCTGTGGGCGGCAGGGTCGATCGTCCAGCGTTCGAAGGGCGTCCGTTCGGAATCCGGTCCCTTCAGGCTGTCGGCGAACATCGTGTCGTGAGCGGCGACATCGACGATGATCTTGCCGTCGGGCGTCTCGTAGGCGTTGCAGGGGTGGAAGACATAAGCGGGCGCGACGTCGCACCAGATGACGTCGGCGTCGGTCCCCTCGCGCGGGAGCAGGCCGACGCGGGCGCGGTGTTCCGGATTCCACTTATAGGGAAAGGGATGCCCGGCGAGCAGCGTCTTCATCGAAAATGTGACCGGAAGATCGAATATCAGGACGTAGTTCCTGGTGATCATGCAATCGTGAATGCTGGGTCCGTGGGCAACGGTAACGGGTTCCTCGCGACGGACTTTCCCGTCCTTGTCGATGACGACGTGTCGGATCATGTCGGGCTGTGTCGCGGCGTAGCAGATTGCGTGCATCTCTCCGGTCAGCGGGTCGAGATGCGGGTGCGCGGTGAACGATCCTTTCAGCGTACCACCAAACGGGTCGTGCGCGATCGTATTCAGTTCCTCGTCGATGCGGACAGGAAAGCCACCCGCCTCGACCAGCGCCCAGGTGGTGCCGGCATGGGCGAGGACATTGGTGTTCACGGTGTCGCTGTTGCCGTTGCGCGGGCCCGGGGCCGACGGTTCGCGCAACGTTTTGGAAACCTGATGGGAGCGAATCCAGCGGTTGCGATACCAGAGCGCCTTGCCGCCCTGAATTCGGACGCCGTGGACCATCCCATCGCCGGTGAACCAGTGATAGGCGGCGGGGTTGGGGGGCGTGACGGGGTTCGGCCCGATCCGGATATAGCGACCGTTGAGATCGGGCGGTATCGTGCCGGTCACCTGCAAGTCCGTCAGTGTCAATTCCTGCTCCATCGGCGTGTGAATGCCCGACAGGAACGGGTGCGGCCTTGCGGGCGCGTCCATCCGGTTGCGGTTGAACTCCGCGACCTTCATGACACCGGCACCGATGACAGACTTGATCGACTTTTCGAGGACGCTTGCCATTGCCCGACTCCACGGAATGTTTACAGTGGTTACATTATGCGACTCGATGATAACAGTGTCAACATGAAACCCAAATATCATCACGGCGACCTGCGTGCGGCGGTAATCGCCGCAGGGCTAAAACGGCTCGAAGCGGGAGACAATTTGTCGCTGCGCGAGGTCGCGCGAGATGTCGGCGTGAGCGCGACCGCTATCTATCGGCACTTTCCTGACAAGGACGCGCTGCTCGACGCGCTTGCGTTCGAGGCTGCCGACATGATGGGCGTCGAACAGATGGCGGCCAGCGAAAAGGCGGGGGGCGGCAAGGCGGGCTTCAGCGCATGCGGACGCGCGTACGTTGAGTTCGCGCTGAACCATCCTGCGCTATTCCGGCTGATGGGAAGGACGCATTTGGGTGAGGGGGCCGAGGCTTCCACCGCTATGCGATTTTTGCGTGAAAGCATCGACGCGCTGCTACCGCCCGCCACGCCGCGCGCGCGTCGTTCTGCTGCCGCGTTGCACGCCTGGTCGCTTGTGCACGGAATTGCGGTGTTGATGCTCGACGGGCAGATGCCGCGCGATCCGGCGCTAATCGACGCCGTGATCGAAGCTGGAGATGCCGTGACCAGCTAGGTCACAAGGCCGCGAGCTGAGCGCCCATTTTGGCATGCAGCAGGTTTACGGCCTTCAAAGGGCGAACCATGACCTTGAAATGCGTGATCAGCCCCGCCTCGTCGTACGAAATCATGTCGATGCCGTTCATCGCGATGCCATCAATAGTGCATATGAATTCCAGCACAATCGATCGTTCGCCGCCCCACTCGCCAACGTATTCGAATTGACTGTCGGCAAACGTGGCGGCGGCGCTTGTCAGGTATTTGGTCGTGATGGCCTTGCCACGTTGTGGCGTGTGCACGACCGGCGATTCGAAGACGGCGTCGTCGTGGAACAGCGCGTCACGGGCGCGGTTGTCTCCCGAAAGGGCGACCGCATGCCACGCGTCGATCATCCGGCGATTGTCCGGAGACAGCGTCATGCGTACGCCGATTTCGCTGCAAGCTCTTCTTTGGCAGTTCGATATTCGCGCTCAAGCTGATCGACATATCCGGCAACGCTCATGCTCGCATCGACCGAGCCGATGCCTTGTCCCGAACCCCAGATGTCGCGCCATGCCTTTGCGGGCGTGTTGTCGGACTGGCCGAAATTCATCGTCTTGTACTCGCCTTGCGGCAAATTGTCGGGGTCGAGGCCGGCACTCTCGATCGAGCTCCGCAGATAGTTGCCGCTCACTCCGGTGAAGAGGTCGGAGTAGACGATGTCGGCTGCACGGCCATCGACGATACCCTGTTTATAAGCAGCGTCCGCATTGGCTTCGGTCGTTGCGATGAAGGCGGAACCGATATAGGCGAGGTCGGCTCCGCAAGCCTGCGCGGCAAGTACCGAGCGACCGTTGGCGATTGCTCCCGACAAGGCGACGGGTCCGTCGAACCACTGGCGAATTTCGGAGATCAGCGCGAACGGTGACTGGACACCCGCGTGACCGCCTGCACCCGCCGCCACCGGGATCAGGCCGTCGGCACCCTTGTCGATCGCCTTGCGCGAGAACTTGTCGTTGATGACGTCGTGGAGAACGATGCCGCCCCACGCGTGGACTGCGGTGTTCAGTTCCTCACGCGCGCCAAGCGAGGTTATCGTAATCGGCACCTGCCATTTGGCGCACGTCGCCAGGTCGGCTTCGAGCCGGTCGTTCGATTTGTGCACGATCTGATTGACGGCATAGGGCGCGGCCGGTCGGGCCGGGTTGTCGCGATTATGTTGCGACAATTCTTCGGTGATGCGGTGCAGCCATTCGTCAAGCAGGCCTTGCGGCCGGGCGTTCAAGGCGGGGAAGCTCCCGACGATCCCCGCCTTGCACTGGGCAATCACGAGGTCGGGACCGGACACGATGAAAAGCGGCGACCCGATGACGGGCAATCGCAGGTTCTGGAGAATGGCGGGCAGGGTCATGCGCCCGGTCATAACGCGGGCGAAAGGGCGCGCAAGTGGGCCGGATTTGACGCTACGGCAGGCTTGCCGCTTCTTTGACACGCGGCGCCGACGCGAACGGCTTTATCCCGAATTCGGGGTAAATCTCGGACGGGAAATAAACCGTGCCGTCCTTGACGACCATTGCAATCGACTTGATCGCCTTGAGGTCACGGGTCGGGTCGCCGGGCACCAGGAAAAAGTCGGCGAGCTTGCCCTTGGCGATCGTGCCGCGCCGCTGATCCTCTCCCAGATAGCGGGCCATGTCGTAAGTCGCGCGG
Source organism: Sphingomonas sp. (assembly GCA_031372155.1). GTDB lineage: Bacteria > Pseudomonadota > Alphaproteobacteria > Sphingomonadales > Sphingomonadaceae > Sphingomonas_O. The sequence goes on along the minus strand of JANMKS010000471.1, from coordinate 2,468 downwards.
GTAAGCACCTGCGGCGCTGTCATGCCGATCTGCTGCAGCAACTCCAGTTCGCGGTGATACGTGAGCGCTCCGCCAGTGTCCGTGCCCGGGACAATGAACACGCCGCGGTCGTTGAGAATGCGGACGGTAGCGAGAATCTTGTCATAGGCACCGCGGTACGCCGCGTCGTCGCCCGGTGCGGAAGCGTCGATCCAGCCCTTCATTGCGTCGCGGCGCACGCCGACCGGCATATGATCGAAATAATCGGTCATTCCCGGCGGCACCTTGCCGTCTCGGTTGAGCAGCAGGTTTTCGTGAATGCCGATCGTCGGGTCGATGGCGATGTGCTTTGTCGAAATGGTGTTGATCGTCGCTTGCACGGGCGCACTGTTCAGGTCGAGGCCGGGAAGGCGCTTCAGCGCGGTCAGGCGGAACAGCGTACGGGTATCCTCGGTCGGCTTGATCACCCAGCCCAGCATGAACTGGTTGATGTGCGTCATTTCGTCATAACCCGCCGCCATCATCGCGTCGGCGGTGGAAAAGGCCGGGACGTGCCCCGCGACGCGCATGCCGAGCCGATGCGCTTCGGAAACCATTGCCGGAACCCAGGCGGGATTCATGCTGTTGTAGATCTTGATTTGCCAATAACCGCGAGCGCCGTACCAGCGCACCGCATCGAGCGCTTTGGCTTCGCTGTCGACGACAAAGCCATTGTTCGCGCTGAACGGTGACTTGCCCTCGATGAAGCCGCTGCGCACGACACGTGGTCCGCCGATGATTCCTGCGTCCATCTTGGCAATCAGTTCGCTCAGCACCTCATTGTCATTGCCCATGTCGCGAACGGTCGTGATCCCCGCGAGCAGGTTGAGCATCGCGTCGTCCTGTCCCAGATGCGCGTGCATCTCGGTCATGCCGGGCATAAGCGTGCCGCCTGCTCCGTCAATGACGACCTCGCCCGGACTTGCAGGACTGTCGACCGGCACGACGCCCGCAATCTCATGCCCGTTGACGATGACGGAAACGGGCGCGGTCAGCGCGCCCTTTGCGGGGTCGAACACGCGCACGTTGGTGATACGCACGGGCTTTGCATAGCGGTGCGCGAGGCGCTTCTCGATGTCGGTGAAACGCTCCGTCTGCCAAGTCGCGGCGAGGTCGCGGAGGCGCTTTTCTTCACCCTCAAAGCCCTTGCGTATCACGATCACACTTGGGCTCACGCTGGCAAACAGGTTGTTCTGACCGTCGAGCAAGATTGTCGAGGGACTCAAGTCGATGCCGCTGATGTCATAGCGCGTGACCTGCATGGCAGTCGTGCCGCCGCCGACGGAAAGCGTCGCACCTTTGACGAGGCGAAGCGTACCGCCGGGGAGCGCGGCTATGCTGCTGCCGGGCTGCTTGAGCATTGCGCGTGCGTAAAGGCCATACGCCCAGGGGCTGACTGCCTGACCGATGTAGAGGCTGGGTTTCGTCACCTTTGCCTTGCCGACGCCGGTCGAATCGGACCAGGCGGCGCGGTTGCCGGTGCGGGTGAAGCTTTCCGCAACCTTGCTGCCGAAAGTCGTCGCGCCGGTGATGTTCCAGGAGGTGGGCAGGCCGCCCGCGTCCAAGACGATGACTTCCTTGCTCGACGGCCCGCGCCCGTTGTTCTTGATGTCGAAATCGATCGACGTCCGCTCTCCCGTCGTGTCGACATCGACATGTCCGACAACCTTGTTGCCGGTAATCACGACGAACTTCTCGGTGGCGGCGAAAGTGGAAGCGGGAAGGGCGGACAGCGCAAGCGCCAGCAAGATGCGAGTTTTCATGAGCGACGCTTGAACACGAGTTGCCGTGAAAGGGAAGGGGACTATTGCCCGCGGAGCGCAGCGAGCGCGATATCGTGCAGCGGGAAATTGGACGCGCAGCCCGACACGAACCTGTCGATCTTTTGCATATCCGCATCGCCGAGGCCGGGTTCCGGCGGCTTCAGCTTGGCGGCTTCGGGAAACACGCCGTATCCGGCCAGCAAGCAGTGCCATGAGAGGGAGGGGTAACAATGCGCGATACCCTGGCGGGCTATTTCCTGCGAAAGATCATCGCCCTTGAACCAAGCCGTCAGCAACGACTTGAGTGAATCGGACAGTTGATCATTACGCGCGTTCTCGCGCCAGTAAGCGCTGTCGGTGCGGCGGTTGGCGCGGTAATGGCATACGATATAGTCGCGAATGCCTTCGTACCGAGCGTGAATTGCACTGTTGAATTCGTCGGCGTGTGCGGCCGTGAAGTCTCCGCGCTCGAACGCTTGCATGAACCCTTCGACAGTGGCCTGGACTATGTGCAACGCGGTCGCTTCAAGCGGTTCGATGAACCCCTGAGCGAGACCGACGGCCAGGGAGTTGCGCACCCAGCTTCGCGCGATCTGCCCGACTTTCATCTTGAGGTGGCGGGCGAGGGTCGGGTCGTCGAGCATACCGAGGTGCGCGCGCAGTTCGGTTTCAGCTTGGTCGACAGAA
>JANMKS010000458.1:0-2051 GCA_031372155.1 Sphingomonas sp. | reverse complement strand
TACCGCCAAGACCGATGATGGTGTCGGCCACCTCGGTCGCAAAGCGATGATTGGCACCCGCGTGAGTGAGATTGATCACATCGTTGCGGTTGCTGCCGACGGCGTAGGAGCCAGTGATCTCGTCGATCGTGACGATGCGGTCGTTGAAGCGGATATGTTCGAAATTGGTAAGGATATCATAAGTGGCGGGTGTGTAGACCACAACGCCGGTCCCATCGGCGGTCGCGTTCCATTGATAGTCTGCGGCATTGGCATTGATGACGAACGTGTCGTTGCCCGTTGGGCCATTGAGCGTTTGCACGACGTTGGGGATGTCATAAATCGTCGTGCCGTTGGGCGTGATCAGGAGCCGGCCGATCGTGCCTTCGACGAAGTCGGCATAGTACATGTAGCCGTCGGGACCCTGCTTGAAATGGACGGGTCCGAAGCCGCTGGGCGTGGTCGTCAGATATTTGAGATCGAGCGGATTGTTGATGTCGACGGAGTAGATTTCACCCTGAACGACGTCCGTGAAAATGTAGTCGTTGAAAAATTCGGGCGGGTAGACGTTGCTGCCGGTGTAAATGCTGTTGGGGCCGACGATGGCCTGAACCTGATAGCCGGGATCCGTGTCGGTGTGTGAGAACGCACGGAACGCGCCCGTTATATTGATCGTGCCGTTCGCCACTGCTGCGTAGAATGCGGCAGCACTTGGCATGTCCTGATAGATCGGAGTTCTGAGATTGACGCCTTGGTCGCCACCCTCGAAATAGGGCCAGCCGAAGTTGGCGCCGCGCGGGCCGGTGTTAATTTCCTCGTAGCTGAACCACCCGGTCTCGCTGACGAACAAATGCCCCTGGCTGTCAAAGGTGGCGGTGAAGGGATTACGCAGTCCAAGCTGATAGACCTTCGAAGCGTTCGCATCGAGATTGGCGGTCGCAAAGGGATTGTCGGCATATCCGTCGCCCGTCGCGGGATTGATGCGCAGCACCTTGCCGCTCAGGCTGTCGACGGACTGGACTTCAAGCGTGCGCGTGTCGGCAAAGTCGAACGAGGACCCGTCGCCCGTCGTCACATAGAGGGCGCAATCGGGTCCGACCACCAGCGAGCCGCCCGCATGCGAGACGCTGTCGACCTTGATGTAATCTTGCTTGAAAGTCGACGTGCCGGCAACGAGAGCCGATGACGGCTGGTTGGCGTATTGCTCGCTGGTAAAGTTCTGTGCGCCGCCGCCGCTGATATCCGACAGCGATTGGCCGGCTCCGCCAAGCAGCGTGAATTCACTGCTTGGATTGATAGATAGGCCTGAACTATCAACCGTAAAGCGCGCGACGTGCGCAAAGCGGTTGCCGTCACCGTCGGCTCCCGCGGCGCCAGCCTGGCCTACGGTACCGCTGGGATCGACGACATAGAAAGCGTAAATGAAATGGTTGGTCGCGAAGTTTGGATCGAGCGCGATGTCCATCAGGCCGCGGTCGCCCGCGTCGTTGACCTTGGCCGAGATATCGAGAAGCGTGCCGAGCGATTGTCCGGTGTGGATGTCGAAGGCGCTGATGATGCCGGTTTTGGTCGCGACGTAAGCGATGTCGGCGTTGGCGGGAGAAAATTCAATCGCGATTGGCCGGTCATAGCCAGTCGAGACGGTTTGCAGTTCGACATTATAGTCGGAGACGAGGGGTGGGACCGCCGGCGGCGTAACGGGATTTTCGTCATCAAGGATGTGGACCAATGCGGTCCGTGGGAAAAGGAGCGAACCGCTCGAAACGTTGACGAGTGAAAAGTTGAACGTCTCGGTCGCTTCGGAAAGGGTGTCGTTATGAATTGGAATTATGACGGTCGCCCGGTTCTGACCAGCCGCCATAGTGATTTGGCCGGTGCTGTCCGTGTAGTCGACGCCGCCACCCGTCGCGGTGATGGGGTTGGTGCCGTACTCGATCGTCGTTGCTAGGCTGAGATCACCCGTACGGATGATGCTGACCGTAACGGAGCCTCCGTTTTCATTGACGTTGTATTCGCTCGCTTCAAGAAAAATAGAACCGCTCATTTTGGGACACTTCTTTGCAGGAGTTGGT
>JANMKS010000373.1:0-4031 GCA_031372155.1 Sphingomonas sp. | reverse complement strand
GAGGGCGCACCGCGAGCAATCGTCCACGTCTATAACGCCGTTAGTCCGGCGTGGCGCAAGATCGTGTTCGGGATGGACAAGGCCGCGATCAAGGCGATTGCGGTCGATGCGGCGATGATGCTGCGAGACGGGGCCGCCAAGCGTCCCGAAACCGACTGGCATTTCGAGTATTCGCCCGAAACCTTCTCGACGGCGGAAATCGAGTTTTCGACCGAAGTCTGCGCGGCGGTCATGGACGTGCTTCAGCCGACGCCCGCAAAGCCTGTCATCTTCAACCTTCCCGCGACCGTAGAATGTGCGACGCCTAATATATATGCGGATCAGATCGAATGGTTCTGTCGTAATATTCCAAACCGCGACAGCGTCATTGTCTCGCTCCACACGCATAACGACCGGGGCACCGGCGTCGCCGCCACCGAACTGGGCTTGCTCGCAGGTGCGGACCGTGTCGAAGGGTGCCTGCTGGGCAACGGCGAGCGGACGGGCAATGTCGACCTCGTCACCGTTGCGCTTAACATGTACACGCAAGGCATCGATCCCGGACTTGATTTTTCCGACATCGACAGCGTCGTCAAGACGGTGGAATATTGCACCAACATCGCGACTCATCCGCGCCAGCCTTATGTCGGCGACCTCGTCTTTACCGCATTCAGTGGGTCGCATCAGGATGCCATCAAAAAGGGTTTCGCGGCGCAGGACGCGCGCAACGACGAGTTGTGGGAGGTGCCCTACCTTCCCATCGATCCCAAGGATCTGGGCCGCGATTATGAAGCGGTCATTCGCGTCAATTCGCAAAGCGGGAAAGGCGGCGTCGCCTGGGTTCTGGAGCAGGACAAGGGGCTGAAACTGCCCAAGCGCCTGCAAGCCGACTTCAGCCGTCATGTCCAGCGCCTGGCCGACGAATCCAGCCGCGAACTCAACGCCGCCGACATCTGGGGCGCGTTCGAAGCCGCGTACCTGCGCGAAGGTCGCCTCGCGCTCGGCGACTATGAGGAGACACGCGCAAGCAACGGCGACCGGATATTTGCCGGCAAGATCGCGGTTGACGGGACCGAGCGATCGATCAGCGGACGCGGCAACGGACTCATTTCCTCGGTGGTCGCGGCGGTCGCCGAACTTGGCATTTCGCTCGACGTTATCGATTACGCCGAACACACCCTCGGGCTCGGATCGGATGCAAAGGCGGCGGCGTACCTGGAATGCCGCACAGACGACGGCAAGACCGTCTGGGGTGTCGGCATCGATGAGGACGTCGCGACCGCGAGCGTCAGGGCCGTACTGGGTGCAGCGAACAGAGCTTAACGAGGCGTCTTCATCTTGCGTCCGGTCCCGAACCCATATGCGGCAATGAATTCCCAAGGGCCGCCGCGATACCACCAGGCCGCGACACCTGTCAGCGCCAGCGGACGTGGTATAAATTCGGTCGATAGCAACTGAAACAGGGCGCGGGCCTCCTCTGGCGCCACCTTGTTCTGGATTGTCACGTGCGCGCGCCATCCCGCTTTGTCCTGCGGGGTCAGCGCGTCGGCGAAGCGATCGGCAATGCGCGCACGAAGCTCGCGAAGCGTATCGCTCTCGACGCGGAAAGCCACGCCGCGACCAAGGTTGATCAGTCCCGCCAGTCGTGCGTCCGGGACCACCAGCCGGGCCTCGTCCTGCAACATCGCCAGCAATTCCCCCTCGCACGACGGCGGCAGGTGATGAAACAGCGTCAGATGGGCCCTCAACACATTGCGCTCGGGCGGAAAGTGCTTGCGCCGGAGCGCGTCGAGATAAGCGAAGTCGGCGTCACCCATAAGCGCCGTCACGATGATGGGCGCGTTCACTAACGCCGCCCGAACAGTTTCTCGATGTCGGTGTGGGCAAGCTTCACCCACGTGGGGCGGCCATGATTGCACTGGCCGGAATGCGGCGTGACTTCCATCTCACGGAGAAGCGCGTTCATCTCGGCAACTGACAGCACGCGCCCTGCGCGGACTGAACCGTGGCACGCCATCGTGCCCGCGACCGCATCAATGCGTTCCTTCAGCGAGAGCGCTTCTCCATAAGCTGCGAGTTCGTCGGCGAGATCTGTGATCAGGCCCGACACATCTGCCTGCCCCAGCATGGCGGGGACACCACGCACAAGCATCGCCGCGGGACCGAAGCGTTCGAGATCGAGGCCGAATTCTGCAAGCTCGGCAACGCGGGCTTCAAGCCGGTCGCACGCCGTTTCGTCGAGCTCGACGACTTCGGGCAGCAGGAGCGGCTGGACCGGGACGCCGCCACTGCCGCTCGCCGACCGCATGCGTTCGAGCACGAGGCGCTCGTGGGCCGCGTGCTGGTCCACAATGACGAGCCCGTCCTCGGCCTCGGCGACAATGTATGTCGCGGCGACTTGCCCGCGTGCAACACCGAGGGGGAATGCGTTGGCGGGTTCGTACGCTGCCTCGGCACGTGCAGCAGGTGCCGGCACGAAATCGGAATGCCGGTCCCAGACACTCAATTGTCGCCCTTCCCGTCCGTCCCGGCCAGGGTCGAGAGATTGTGGCGGCGTCGCAAATGAGCCCCTACTGGGTTCGGCACGAGCGGAACCGTCGGAAGTCCACGCGCCCAGTGCCGCAGCGCTTGGCCGGGGCTGGCTGCGGTGCCCCGCCCCGTCGAGCGCAAGCCGAAGGCCGCTGACAATCAATCCGCGCACCAGGCCGGGATCGCGGAAGCGGACTTCGGTCTTTGCGGGATGGACGTTCACGTCGACCATGTCATGCGGCACATCAAGGAACAGCGCGACGACTGCGTGCCGGTCGCGCGCGAGCATGTCGGCATAGGCACCGCGCACCGCGCCTATCAGCACGCGATCTTTCACCGGGCGACGATTGACGAAAAGATACTGGTGATCCGCGACACCACGGTTGAAGGTCGGAAGTCCGGCGACACCGCCCAACCCGATGCCCTCACGCGCGAAATCGATCACGACGCTGTTGTCAGCCAGCGCCCGGTCACTGAGCGCCGCCACGCGCGACGCCTGTCCTTCTGGCTGCAAGGACAACGACCGCCGGCCATCGTGTTCCACCGAGAATGCCACGTCCGGTCGCGCCATTGCCAGGCGTTTCATGACGTCAATGCACGCCGCATATTCGCTGCGCACGGAGCGGAGAAACTTGCGACGCGCGGGCACCTTGGCGAACAGGTCGGTGACGCGGACGCGCGTGCCGGGGGGAATTGCAGCGGGGCCGTCATCCTCGGCGACCCCGTTATCGATTGTGCGCGACCACCCCTCACCGCCCGCGACACGGCTCTCGATCGACAGGCGCGCGACGCTCGCGATCGACGGGAGTGCTTCGCCGCGGAAGCCCATCGTCGTAACGCGATCGATGTCCTCATCGGGCAATTTCGACGTGGCGTGGCGTTCGAGCGCTAGTGCGATTTCCCACCTCGCCATGCCGCCGCCGTTGTCGGTGACCGAGATGCCGTCGATGCCGCCGCCGTTCAACGTGACGTCGATCCGGGTCGCCCCGGCATCGAGAGCGTTCTCGACGAGTTCTTTCAAGGCGGCCGCCGGACGCTCCACGACCTCGCCGGCAGCAATGCGGTTGACCAGGCTCTCCGGCAGGCGGCGTATTGACATAGTTCAGCGTCTAGCCCAATCGACCGCATCCCGCGACCCGGCCGCAGCGGAATTCTGCAAGTCTTTCAGCGCGGCCCGAAAAGGCACAGAGTCCCCTGCGCATGGCATCATTCTTTTCGCGTTTCTTCAAGTTCATGTCGCACGACATGGCGATCGACCTCGGCACGGCCAACACGGTCGTGTATGTTCGCGGCCGCGGCATCGTTCTGAACGAGCCATCGGTCGTCGCGATCGAGACGCTGAACGGGGTCAAGCGGGTCAAGGCCGTTGGCGACGACGCAAAGATGATGATGGGCAAGACGCCCGACAGCATCCAGGCGATCCGCCCGCTTCGCGATGGGGTCATCGCCGACATCGACGTCGCCGAACAGATGATCAAGCATTTCATCCTGAAAGTGCATGGCGGCAAGAAAAGCGTCTTTCG
>JANMKS010000348.1:0-3095 GCA_031372155.1 Sphingomonas sp. | reverse complement strand
GCAATCCTCGTCGATGAGGCGAAGAAGACGCTGCCCGATGCGCTTGGCGAAGTGCGCGAGGCAGTCGATTTCTGCCGCTATTATGCCGCGCAAGCACGCACCGGCCTGCAACCGATCGAACTTCCGGGCCCGACCGGCGAACGCAACGTGCTCCGCATGGAAGGCAGGGGCGTTTGGGCCTGCATCGCACCCTGGAACTTCCCGCTCGCGATCTTCCTAGGGCAAGTTGCGGCGGGGCTTGTGACGGGCAATACCGTCATAGCCAAGCCCGCGCCGCAAACCGCGCGCATCGCGGCTCGCGCCGTCGCCCTCGCGCATGAGGCAGGCGTGCCCGAGGACGCCCTTGTCCTGCTGACCGGCGGGCCGGAGGCGGGCGCCCGACTCGTTGCCGACCCGCGCGTCGTCGGCGTGGCCTTTACCGGTTCGACCGCGACGGCAAAGCGCATCGCGCGCAGCCTGCTCGACGACGATACGCGTGCGATCGTCCCGCTCATTGCTGAAACCGGTGGCATCAATGCGATGATCGTCGACTCGACCGCGCTCACCGAACAGGTCGTGCAGGACGTGGTGACGAGCGCGTTCCGCTCGGCCGGGCAACGCTGTTCGGCGCTCCGCGTGCTGCTGGTGCAGGAGGATGTCGTCGACCGCACGCTTGAGATGCTCGCCGGGGCGATGGACACGCTCGTGCTAGGCGACCCAGCTGACCCGGCAACCGATGTGGGTCCGGTTATCGATGAGGCGGCGTTCCGGCGGTTGATGGACTATCGCGAGGGGCAGACGGCGAACTGGGTGCATACGGCCCGTCCCAAAGGCCGTCATGCTGAACTTGTTTCAGCATCCACTTTGCCACACGCGACGCCTCCAAGCGTTGCAGAGTGGACCCTGAAACAAGTTCAGGGTGACGACATCGGGGCAGAACTGATCGTCCCGCCAACGATCATCCGCCTGCCTTCGATCGATGACCTCACGCAGGAATGGTTCGGCCCCATCCTTCACGTCGCCACATGGAAAGCGGGCGAGATCGAAGCGACCGTTGCGCGCATCAATGCCAAGGGCTTCGGCCTGACGATGGGTCTTCACAGCCGCATCGCGCGGAACGCCGAAACCGTCGAAGCACTCGCCCGCGTCGGTAATCTTTATGTCAACCGCAGCATGATCGGCGCGATCGTGGGTTCGCAGCCCTTTGGCGGCGAAGGGCTATCGGGAACGGGACCAAAGGCCGGCGGTCCGCACTATCTCCATCGCTTTTGCGCCGAACGCACGACATCGACCGACACGACTTCGGCGGGCGGCAATGCGACGCTACTTTCGCTCGACGACGTCGGCCTCTAGCTTTGCAGGATAGGGCATGATTGCACTGCCGTCGGGTGCCGCGGTGATCGACAGCTGCGTCGGATAGGCAAACTCGACGCCGAGCTCGTTGAAGCGCTTCAGTATTGCGATGTGGACCGCGTGGCGCATCTCGAAGACGAACTGATAGTCTTCCGAATGGACGTCGTACTGGAGTTCGAAATCGAGCGTGGAGTCGCCGAACTTCATCAGGCCGCACCGGATCATCGTGGTGTCCGAACACCCCTCGATGATCTCGCGCACGATCTCCGGGAGCCGTGCCAGCAGTGCGATGTCGGTACGGTAGGCAATGCCCAGGATTACGACGGTCCGCCGCTTTGCCAGCCGCGCAAGGTTGTGAATTTCTTTTTCGAGCAACTGCTTGTTGGCGATGATGACCTGCTCGCCGGTGATCGAGCGGATGCGTGTCGACTTAAGCCCGATATCTTCGACGGTGCCCGAAGTGCTGTCGTAACGGACCGAGTCTCCTTTGCGGAACGGCCGGTCGAACAGGATGGCGAGTGCCGCGAACAGATCGGCGAAAATGCCCTGCGCCGCCAGGCCGATGGCGATGCCACCCACGCCCAGCCCGGCAATGAGCCCGGTCACGTTCACGCCCAGGTTCGACAGGATCAGGACAGTTGCAATCGCAAACAATGCGATCGTGACGAGCAGGCGAATGACGCCAAGCGCACTTGCAAGGCCGACATGCCCGTCGTCGCTCCGCGCCCGATACTCGACCAGCCCCAGAATGATCTCGCGCGCAAAGATTGCCGCCTGCATCGTCGCCGCGATCACGAACAGGAAATACGTCGTCTTCACCAGATCGTCGGGAGCATGCGAGTAATTTGCGACGACCTGCAGCGCGACCGCCGTAACGAACCACAGCCTGATCTTGCTCAGTGCCGTACCAAGGATGCGCCGCCAGTGATTATGCTCGGCGTTGTGTCGCGCCATCCACGCGCCGACCCATTTCGCGCCCAGCAGGACCGCGACAACCACCGCGCCCAGGATCAACGCGATGATGATCTGGCCGGTGTGTTGCGTGAGCCAGGCCAAGCTGTCGGTCCACAACGTCTCGGCACGTGTGTCCAGCCCCTGCAGCTTCAGCTGCGTCTCGATCTTGTCCTTCGCCATCAGGCCGCCTTCGACACGGCCTCTGCGGCTTCGTCAAGGAGCGCGATCAAGGCGCGCTCCACACCGGTGAGCCATTGCGTCTTGCGTGGCAGACCGGTCGCATCGAACCCGCTTTCGCACAGGCCGATGACAAGCGGGTGAACATAGGACTTTCGTGCGATCGTCGGCGTGTTGCCGAGCGCCTCCGACACCGGCTCGAGCAATTGCGTGAGCTTCAGCTTCGTGCCTGTCTTGCAAGCCTCGACCACATGATCGAGCGCGATGACGCTCGCGCCCCAGGTGCGGAAATGCTTGGCGCTGAACTCGTCGCCCATCGCTTCCTTGATGTAGGCATTCACGTCGCCCGATCCGACCGGGCACGGTGTGCCGTCGTCGTCCAGATACTGGAACAGATTCTGCCCCGGTAAATCCTGCACGCGCCGGACGACACGCAACAGGCTTTTGTCGCTGATCGTCAGTCTGCGCATCACGCCAGACTTCGCGCGATATTGCAGGCTCAGTTTGGCTCCCTGCACCCTGGCGTGCCGATTGCGCAGCGTCGTCGCGCCGAAGCTCTTGTTCGATTGCGCGTAAGCTTCGTTGCCGACACGGATATGCCCGAGGTCGAGCAGGCGGACGACCGCCGCGAT
>JANMKS010000341.1:0-9520 GCA_031372155.1 Sphingomonas sp. | reverse complement strand
TCGCGCGCCACGTGCCGATTTGCGCCCACCAGGCGGTCAGGTCGGCCTTGGGGTGCTGGCGCGCCTTCCACAGCTTGACGGCATCCTCGAGCACGCGTCCGACATCGCCGACGACGGCAAGGTCGACACGGACCGTCTTGTTGATCGAACTGCGGTCGATATCGACATGAATTTTCTTCGAACGCGGGCTGAAGGCATCGAGGCGACCGGTGACGCGATCGTCGAAGCGGCTGCCGAGCGCGACGATCAAATCGGCACCGTGCATCGCCATATTCGCTTCATAAGTGCCGTGCATGCCCAGCATGCCCAGCCACGCGTCGCCCGTCGCCGGATAGGCACCGAGGCCCATCAGCGTGGACGTCACCGGCGCACCCGAAATTCGCGCCAGTTCGCGCAGCATCTGGCTCGCCCCCGGGCCCGCGTTGATGATGCCGCCGCCCGTGTAGAGGATCGGACGTTCGGCCGCCGCCAGCATCTCGACCAGCGTCTCGACGGCCGTCGGGTCCGCCTTCAGGGCAGGGCGGTAAGTCTTGTGCTGGATCTTTCCCGGATTTGTATAGCGCGCCGTCGCAACCTGCACGTCCTTGGGGATGTCGACGACCACTGGTCCCGGTCGGCCGGACGTGGCGATGTGGAATGCTTCATGGATCACCGCGCCGAGCTTTGCCGGGTCTTTCACAAGATAATTATGCTTGGTGCAGTGGCGCGTTATGCCGACGGTATCGGCCTCCTGGAAGGCATCGGTCCCGATCAGGCTCGTTGGAACCTGTCCGGTAATGACGACAATCGGGATTGAATCCATCAGCGCGTCGGTGATGCCCGTGATGACGTTCGTCGCGCCCGGGCCACTCGTCACGAGCACTACGCCGGGCTTGCCGGTCGAACGCGCGTAGCCTTCGGCGGCATGGGCTGCACCCGCCTCTGCCCGGACCAGGATGTGGCGGATCCGCTTTTGCTTGAATAGCGCGTCATAGATCGGAAGCACTGCGCCGCCCGGATAGCCGAACACGACCTCCACGCCGAGATCGACAAGCGCCTCGACGAGGATTTCGGCTCCGGGCAGTTCGGCAGGCATCGGAAAAACTCCTGTTGCAATGCGGCATGATTGGCAAGGCAGTCGCCGTTATGGGCAATAAATCACTATGTCAATACGTCACGACGCAATATTGTTGCCAATTCTCTGACTGTATTATTGTTTAATGGCTCTACGTGCTTGCGCCATTCGCCAGGCGGCTGACGCCGGAACCAGGTATACTGCCGTTTGGCATATTGACGTGTCGCAAGCATTCCGGACTTTCTGGCGTCATTTTCTTGTAACTCGTGGCGCAAATAACCCATGATCTCGGCGACTCCGATTGCACGCATGACCGGGAGCGCCGGATCGAGGCCACGTGCCGTCAGCGCCGCGACCTCATCTTGCCCCTCATCGAACATCGTTTCGAACCGCGCATCACACCGCGCGGCAAGCCAATCGCGCGGCGGTAGCAGGATCATCGGAGCGAGCCGTACGAGATCGCCCATCCCGCGCGACCGGTCTTGCTGCCAATCGGCCAAGGGCTTGCCGGTCGACCTTACGACCTCCAGCGCGCGCATGACCCGCGCCGCGTCTGCACGAGCGAGCCGCTCGGCTGCGGGCGCGTCCTCGAGTGCGAGCGCGTCATAGGCGTCTCCGACTGCTAGAGCGCGAACCTCGGTCCGCACGGCTGGATCAATGGACGGTACCGGCGCTATGCCGTCTAGCAACGTCCTTATATAAAGGCCCGTCCCACCGACCAGGATCGGTAAGCGATGGGCGGCGTGCGCGTCGGCGATCGCGCGCTCTGCATCGTCGGCCCACCGCGCCGCCGAACACGCCTGCGCCCCGTCGATATAGCCGAACAGGCAGTGCGGATGCCGGGCCTCGTCCTCGACTGAGGGCCGCGCGGTGACCACGCGCAAATCGCGATAGACCTGCATCGAATCGGCGTTGATGATCACCGATGGCACCTGGTCGGCAAGCGCCATCGCCAGCGCGGACTTGCCGCTCGCCGTCGGTCCTGCAATGAGCGCGAGCGGCGGGAGGTCGAGCTTGTTCATTGCGACACTGGTAGCACCGGAGCGGTTGTCTGCGGGGGATATTTCGGCAGCCTGCGACGCGGTATCGGGACGGGCGGAAGCTGTCATCGATGGTGTAGCTTGCGATATCCTGTTCCCCCGCGCAGACACCTGTTCAGACTTCCCGTCGGGCTGGGCTCGCGCCTGCGCTGAAGAACGCTCTTTGCTGGAAAGTGCATTTCCCGCCCTAGACGTCATCGTGCAGCCTGAGGCTCACCGCAGCCGCCAGCTCCTCGTCGCCGACATGGACTCGACGATGATCACAGTCGAATGCATTGATGAACTCGCCGACTATGCAGGATTGAAAGCCGAAGTGTCGGCGGTAACCGAGCGTGCGATGCGCGGTGAAATCGACTTCGCCGCTGCCTTGCGTGACCGCGTCGCGTTGCTTGCCGGACTGACCGAGGCGACGGTTGCCGAGTGCCTGCGTGACCGCGTCAGGCTCATGGGCGGTGCCCGCGATCTCGTGCGGTCGTTTCGCGCAGCCGGCGGCACGGCGATCCTTGTGTCGGGAGGGTTCACACACTTCACGACGGCTGTCGCGGGCGACATCGGCTTTGATCGCACGGTCGCCAACCGGCTTGTCGTGAAGGATGGTCGGCTGACCGGTGAAGTCGAAGCGCCGATCGTCGACGCACAGACAAAGAAAGCTGTGTTAGTCGATGCGCTGGGCAATAAGTCCGCCTTCATCAGTGTGGCGATCGGTGACGGTGCCAATGACATTCCGATGATCGAAGCTGCGGGATTGGGCGTCGCCTATCATGCGAAGCCCCGGACAGAGGCTTCGGCCGATGCGCGCGTCCGCCACGGCAACCTTTCGGTCGTGCGCTACGCGCTCGGTCTGAACACTATTGATACTGGAGATTGACGATGACGATTTCGCTCTACGACGTGACAGTGCCCCATTTCCTCCAAATCCTGCATGCAACGGCCGCGCTCATCGACAAGGCGGCGGCGCACTGCGCGGACAAGGCCGCGGAAGAGGCCGCGCTGATCGACGCCCGTCTTGCGCCCGATATGCTGCCGCTGGGCTATCAGTTGAAGTCGGTCGTCGGGCATTCGGTGGGTGCGGTTGAGGGTGTGCGAGAGGGCGTCTTCTCGCCGGACCGGTCGGGCTGGCCGACTGACTTCGCAACTCTGAAGGTGAAAATGGCGAGTGCCATCGCCGAACTCGATGCGGTCGAACGCGAAGAAATCGATGCGTTAGAGGGCCGCGACATGCGTTTTGAGATGGGTGAGATACGAATGGATTTTCGCGCCGAGGACTTCCTGATGTCCTTTTCTCTTCCCAACTTCTATTTCCACGCGGCGACAGCTTACGATATTCTGCGCGCACAAGGCCTGCCCCTTGGCAAGCGCGATTACTTGGGCCGCCCGCGCCTGAAGGCATAGCGCCAGTTACACGAATGCCCGGATCGCGCTTTCGCGATCCGGGCACCCGCGTGACGATCGCTCGTCAGCCCCCGTTGTATTTGCGCTGTCTTCGACGGGCCCGCCCCCTTTTGAACAGGGCCGGAGCCAGCGCGCTCCCCAAACCGTGGCGTTTGCCTTACGTTTCAGGATTATGACGCTAGGCGAGGGGTTTGGCATTGCCAACGGATTCGCGTTGTTGCGATGCCGATTTGGTTGACCCTGTGTTCATTGCGCCACAGTGTCGGTGGAGTTGCCACTGATTGCGCGCAACCCTAAGAGCTCGCCCGATGCTTCTCTCCCCTTATGAAACCATGATCGCGCGCCGGTACTTGCTTCCGGGCAAGGGGGAGGGTTTCATTTTTCTCGTCGCCTCGATCAGCCTGGTGGCCGTCATGCTCGGCGTCGCCGCGCTCATCATCGTCATGAGCGTGATGAACGGATTCCGCGCCGAGTTGTTCGACAAGATCGTGGGACTGAACGGACATGCCGTCGTTCAGGGCTATGGCGGGCGGCTGCCCGACTGGCGTCAGATCGTTGCAGAGGCCAGGCGCACGCCCGGCGTCACGTCGGCGACGCCGCTTATCGAACAGCCGCTGATGGCCAGCCACGACGGCCGCGTCGAAGGCATCCTTGTGCGCGGCATGCGCGTGGAGGACATCCGTTCGAACGGTCAGCTTAACGCGAAGGTGTTGTCAGGCGATCTCAAAGCGCTCG
The DNA here is from genome assembly GCA_031372155.1 of Sphingomonas sp. Classification (GTDB taxonomy): domain Bacteria; phylum Pseudomonadota; class Alphaproteobacteria; order Sphingomonadales; family Sphingomonadaceae; genus Sphingomonas_O. Next base: position 5,299 of record JANMKS010000341.1, on the reverse strand, counting down.
TCCCCGGCAGCGGCAATGTCGCACTCGGCGCGCGCCTTGCAGAGGCTCTCGGGGCGCAGGTCGGCGGTGAGATATCGCTGATCTCACCCGCCGGGCAGACGACGCCGTTTGGGACCGTCCCGCGCATCGTCAGTTACCGCGTGGCCGCAATCTTTGAAATTGGTGTCTATGACTACGACAAGGCCTTCGTGCTGATGCCGATCGCTGACGCGCAGACACTGCTGCTGCTGGGCGATGCCGTGGGCATGGTGGAGGTCGAAACCAACGATCCCGACAAGGTGGGAACGATCCTTGCGCCGCTCGCGCCCAAGATCGACAACAAGGCGGTCATCACCGACTGGCGTCAAATGAACGCCTCGCTGTTCGAGGCGCTGGCGGTCGAGCGCGTCGCGATGTTCGTCGTGCTGTCGATCATCATTTTGGTGGCGGTATTCAACATCCTATCGTCGCTCATCATGCTCGTGCGCGCCAAAACGCGCGATATCGCGATTCTGCGGACGATGGGGGCAAGCAGGCAGGCGCTCATTCGCATTTTTGTCGTTGTCGGGGTCACGATCGGCGCGCTCGGAACCGTGGCGGGCCTGATTCTCGGCTTCATCTTCCTGTTCTTTCGCCAGGCGGTGGTCAATTTCGTTCAGCTCATCACTGGCCAGAACCTGTGGGATCCGTCGATCCGCTTCCTGACCGAATTGCCGGCGAAAACCGACCCGTTCGAAGTGATCGGGATTGCCGCGATGGCGCTTCTGTTCAGTTTCCTCGCGACTCTCTACCCCGCTTTCAAGGCGGCAAGCACCGACCCCGTCCAGGTGTTGCGCTATGAGTGACGTCCTCGCCGTTATCGGGCTCAAGCGCGCCTTTCGCCAGGGCGAGACTGTCATCGATGTCCTGCGCGGCGTCGACTTGACCGTGGCTCCGGGCGAAATCGTGGCGCTGCTTGGCCCCTCGGGGTCGGGCAAGTCGACGTTGCTACAGGCGGTCGGCTTGCTCGAGGGCGGCTTCGAGGGGTCGATCCGCATCGGCAACGAAGAAGCATCGCGTCTCGACAGCGACGGGCGAACACGGTTGCGCCGTGACGCACTCGGGTTCGTGTACCAGTTTCATCATCTTCTCCCCGATTTCAGCGCAAGCGAGAACGTCGTCCTGCCGCAACTTATCCACGGAACCGCGCGGACCGAGGCAGAGGTACGCGCGGCGTCGCTGTTGTCGGCGCTGGGCCTCGGCAACCGATTGACGCACAAGCCATCTCAGCTGTCGGGTGCGAACAACAACGCGTAGCGGTGGCACGCGCGCTCGCGAACAAGCCGGCACTCGTGCTGGCTGATGAGCCGACCGGCAACCTCGACGAGGCGACCGCTGATATCGTCTTCACCGAATTCCTGTCGCTGGTCCGGGGCGAGGGCTCGGCTGCGCTGGTGGCCACGCACAACGAGCGTATTGCGGCAAAGATGGACCGGATATTCCGGTTACACGACGGGGTGCTGGCTTGAGGGGGACGACAACATGAATACCAAGGACTTTGTCGTGAAGGCGGCCGACGGATCAGACGTGAAGCTGGGCGAGGTCGAAGGCCCGATCCTGATTGTCAACGTCGCGTCCAAATGCGGGTTCACGCCGCAATATGAGGGGCTGGAAAAGCTTCACCGCGAATATGGCCCGCGCGGGCTGACCGTGCTGGGCTTTCCGTGCAATCAGTTCGGCGGGCAGGAGCCGGGCGACGCCGCCGAAATCGCGAACTTCTGTTCGTTGACGTACGACGTGCAATTCCCTGTTCTTGCCAAGGTAGAGGTCAATGGATCGAACGCCGACCCGCTCTACAAATACCTGAAACACGCAAAGCCGGGATTGATGGGACTCGAATCGATCAAATGGAACTTCACCAAATTCCTGATCGACAAGGCGGGCAATCCCGTTTCGCGCCACGCGCCGACCGAAAAGCCCGAGAGCCTCGCGCCCGCGATCGAGAAATTGCTGGCATGAGGTTTCCCGAATCGGCGCGCTGCGCTTAGGGTCGGCCGATGCCGCACGCACCGTTCGTTCCCCTTCGTATCTTTTCCGCCTATACTATGCTCGAAGGAGCGATCGACCCCAAGGACATTGCGAAACGCGCACGAGAGCTTGGCTTCCCGGCGGTCGCGATTTGTGATCGCAACGGGCTGTACGGTGCGATGCCATTTTCGGATGCCTGCCGAAAGGCGGGGGTCCAGCCGATCATCGGCGCGCTGTTGTGCGTGGCACGCCCCGACCTGCCACAGGGCGCGCCGCCTGCATTCGACTGGCTCGCGCTCTATGCCCAGGACGCGGTCGGCTACGACAACCTCTGCCGACTGGTTTCCGCGGCGCACCTCGACCGCCCATTGGAGGATCAGGCGCATGTCTCGTTCGGCGCGCTTGAAGGGCGTACCGAAGGGCTGATCGCGTTGACCGCCGGCGCTGAAGGGGCGTTGGCAAAACTGTTCGCGGCGGGCCAGCATCAGGCTGGCACCGACTATGCCGACCGGCTGCGGAGGCTGTTCCCCGACCGGCTGTATGTCGAACTGTCGCGGCGTCTCGATGCGGTCGAAGGCGGTGCGGAACCGCATCTGATCGCGCTTGCCGACGGTTACGATCTGCCGCTCGTCGCCACCAATCCGAGTTGCTATGTCGACGCCGACTTCCACGGCGCCCATGACGTCATGCTGTGCATCGCTGCGTCGGCTTATGTGGACAGCGAGGACCGCGTCAAATCCTCGCCCGATGCCTGGATGAAGCCGTCGCACGAAATGAAGCGGCTGTTCGACGACCTTCCGGAGGCGTTGGCCAATACCCTCGTACTGGCACAGCGCTGCGCGTTCGCCGCACCGGCGCGCGAACCGATCCTGCCGAGCCTTGCCGGTGACCCTGAGGCCGAAGCCGAACAGCTTCGCGTCGATGCGGGCATGGGGCTGGACGTGCGTCTGGCACGAATTCCGGCTCCGGACCACGAGGCCTACCGTGCTCGCCTCGAATTCGAACTCGACGTCATCATCTCCATGGGCTTTCCCGGCTATTTCCTCATCGTCGCCGACTTCATCAAATGGGCCAAGTCGAACGGCATTCCCGTAGGCCCGGGTCGCGGTTCGGGCGCGGGATCTGTCGTCGCCTGGGCGCTGACGATTACCGACCTCGATCCGATGAAGCTTGGCTTGTTGTTCGAACGCTTTCTGAACCCCGAACGCGTGTCGATGCCCGATTTCGACATCGATTTCTGCGAAACCCGGCGAGAGGAAGTGATCCGCTATGTGCAGGCCAAATATGGTCGTGATCACGTGGCGCAGATTATTACCTTTGGACGATTGAAATCACGCGCCGTGCTGAAGGACACGGGCCGCGTCCTGCAAATGAGCTATGGGCAGATCGACCGGCTTGCAAAGCTTGTGCCCAATCACCCGACAGACCCCTGGGATTTGAAGCGCGCGCTGAACGGCGTGTCGGAGCTTGCCGAGGCCTACAAGTCTGACACCGAAGTCCGTCGGCTGTTCGACCTTGCGATGAAGCTCGAAGGGCTACCGCGTCACTCCTCCACTCACGCGGCGGGCGTCGTCATCGGCGATCGTCCGCTCGACCGGCTCGTGCCGCTGTACCGCGATCCGCGTTCCGACATGCCGGTGACGCAATTTGACATGAAATACGCCGAGGCCGCGGGGCTGGTAAAGTTCGATTTCCTCGGTCTGAAAACGCTCTCCGTCCTGCAACGGGCGCTTGACCTGATCGAGGCACGCGAAGGGCACAGGCCCGACCTCGACACGCTCGGCTGGGACGACGAGGCGGTCTATGCGTTGCTGCAAAAGGGCGACACGGTCGGCGTATTCCAGCTGGAGTCGGAGGGGATGCGGCGGACGCTGGCGGCGGTGAAGCCGACGGGCTTTGGCGACATCATCGCGCTCGTGTCGCTCTACCGGCCGGGCCCGATGGACAACATCCCCATGTTCGGCGACCGCAAGAACGGGCGTGCCGCACTGGCTTACCCCCATCCGCTTCTCGAAGGCGTATTGGCGGAAACCTACGGCGTGTTCGTGTACCAGGAACAGGTCATGCAGGCCGCGCAGATCCTTGCGGGGTTCAGCCTCGGCGGTGCCGACCTGCTTCGGCGTGCGATGGGCAAGAAGATCAAGAAGGAGATGGACGACCAGCGCGCGGGCTTCGTCGCGGGATGCATGACCGTGAACGGGATCGACCCGGCAAAGGCGAACGAGCTGTTCGACCTCATCGACAAGTTCGCGGGCTACGGCTTCAACAAGAGCCACGCAGCTGCCTACGCACTGCTCGCCTATCAGACAGCCTGGTTGAAAACGCATTACGCGCACGATTTCTTTGCCGCTTCGATGGCTTACGACTTGTCGAATACCGACAAGCTCGCGATCTTCGCTGACGACATGCGGCGGATGAAGGTCCGCGCGCTGCCGCCCTGCATTAACGCCAGCAGCGCCGACTTCACCGTCGAACAGGACGGCGACGGCCTCGCCGTGCGTTATGCCCTTGGCGCGCTCAAGGGCGTCGGTGAAAACGCGATGGCGCAACTCTGTGAGGAACGCGTCGCTAATGGCAGTTTCGCGAGCGTGGACGACGTCGCTGCGCGGATCAGCCCCCGGTTGATCAACCGCCGCCAGCTTGAAAGCCTGGCCGGAGCAGGTGGATTCGATGCAGTTACCTTGAATCGGGCAGGCGTCTTCGCCGTCGCCGAGACGATCCTGGCCGTCGCCAATGCTGCCGAAGAGTCGCGGACAAGCGGGCAGGGCGGGCTGTTTGGAGAAGGCGTTGCATCGGTTGCGACGATTCAGCTGCCCGGAAGCGCAAATTGGTCGCTCGCAGAGCGGATGGCGGCCGAAAAGGAAGCGTTCGGCTTTTATTTTTCGGCGCATCCCGTCGACCGCTACGCACATGTCGCGGCCGCACACGGTGCCCGGACGTTCGCGGCGATCGGCGCCCAGATTGCGCCCGTCGATGGCGGCAAGACATCCGCCGTTATGGCGGTCCTCGTCGAATCGGTCCGGTATCGCACCTCGGCACGCGGCAATCGCTATCTCATGGCCACGCTTTCCGACCCAAGCGGCCAGTTCGAAGCGAGTTGTTTCGATGATGCAACCTCGAAACACGTCGAAGAGGCGTCGCGCAACGGCGGTTGCGGCCTGCTTAATGTCGAACTCGACCGGCGGGCAGGGGACGAAACCCCTCGCGTTGCAATTCGCCGCATCCAACCGCTCGAAACACTGGCGGGCAGCGCTAGGCTCAAAGCGGAAATCATGACGGGAACGCCCGCTGCGCTGTCGGCGCTGGCCGGGCT
>JANMKS010000336.1:0-5086 GCA_031372155.1 Sphingomonas sp. | reverse complement strand
GAAAGCCGTTGCACGTCTTTCCGATCTGGGCTTTGTCGAAATGCAGAACGGACACATGCGCGTGACCGAAACAGGGTTTCCCGTGCTTGACGCCATCCTTGCGCAGGTCGTGCGGACCTAGCCCCCGAAACCGCGCGGCGCAGGCGATATCACGGTAAACCCTGACGCACCCGCTTGCTGAACTTCAAGCGCGCGTTCGGCCACCCCCTCTCGGTTGAACCTGAATGCGCCATCGATTCCGCTGAACCCTCCGGCATCGGCCAATCGCGACGTGGGAAAAGCCGTTCCCGGGCGCCAGTCGCCCGAAATCCGTGTGACGAGCAACACGGCGTCATAACCCAGGCTTGCAAGGCGATACGGCGAGCGGCCGAAACGCGCCCGGTATTTGGTCGCGAGCTGCATGTAGAGACTGTCCGAAACGCTCGCAAACCAGGCGCCGCGGAGCGCCGGACTGGTGGCAATCGCGCTTTCGGTATTCCACAACTCGGTCCCTATCACTTTTGCGTTTGCCGCCCCCTTGGCGCGAATGAGCGGCACTGCCTGGACTGCGGTCCGCGCCGAATCGGCTATCAGGATCGCATCATAAGGCGATCCCTGAGTGATGCGCGTCACGGCTGAGGCAATCGAGCCCCGGCTGCGGTCGAATGTCTGCATCGAGACGACTTGTCCGCCAGCCGATTCCACCGCACGGAGAAGAGCCGTCGACGAACGCTGTCCGTACAGGCCGATCGGCACCAGCCCGGCGAACTTGGACAGTCCTTTGCTGCGGGCATAACCGACCACGCGTTCGATGGACTGCCCCGGCGAATAACCCATGACATACATGCCATTGCCCGCAAGGCCGCTATCGTTGGAGAACGAAACGACAGGCACACGGGCCGCGCGCGCGATCGGCGCAACGGCGCGCGCATCCTCGGCAAGCAAAGGACCAAGGATCAGCCGGTTCCCCTCTGCAATCGCCTTTTGCGCAGCGGGACCGGCACCCGCCGCGGTGTCGTACATAGTTACCCGGATGCGTGCGCCGCCGGTGTCTAGGACTGCCATGTTCGCAGCATTCGCGATCGACGTTCCCACGCCAGCGTTCGGGCCAGACAGCGGAACGAGGAGCGCGACACGATTACGCTCGGTATCGGTCGGCAGCGTCGGCCCGACCGGCTCGGGCGTCGCCGTCGGCGGCGGCGTCACCGGGCGGGGCGGCCCCTTTGGCACGACCTTGCACCCGGCCACCAGGACAAGAAACGCGAGTGCGACGTTCCTGGCGGCGCGCAGCCCTTGCCGCGCAACAACTGCCTCTGCCATGACCATCCCCTTATGAACGCATCGAAACTGAAACCGGGCCTTTACATCGTTGCGACCCCTATCGGCAATCTCGGCGATTTGAGTCCGAGAGCGGTGGCAACGCTTGCCGGAGCCGACGTCATTGCCGCCGAAGACAGCCGCGTAACGGGCAAACTGCTGCGCCACATCGGCGTAAAGCGACCAATGGTCGCCTACCATGATCACGTGGCAGAAGGAGTCCGGTCGAGCCTTGTTGCCCGCATGGCCAGCGAAGCGGTGGCACTCGTGTCCGACGCGGGAACCCCCCTGATATCCGACCCGGGTTACAAGCTGGTGCGCGATGCACGTGCCGCGGGAGTCGACGTCGTCACGATCCCGGGACCCAGCGCCCTGATCGCGGCGCTGACGCTCGCGGGCCTTCCAACCGACCGCTTCCTGTTCGCGGGTTTTCTTCCACCCAAGGCGAAGGCACGCAGCGACGCCATTGCGGAATTGGTCGGCATCGGGGCGACTTTGGTCTTCTACGAATCGGGGCCCAGGCTTTCGGCGACTCTCTCCGCCTTGGCGCAAGGTCTGGGTGAGCGCCAAGCGAGCATCGCGCGCGAGATCAGCAAGCTGTACGAGGAATGCGTGACCGGCACCCTGGCCGCACTCGCCGAACGCTATGCGACCGCGCCGCCGAAGGGAGAAATTGTCATCGTCGTGGCACCTCCCGGAGCAACGGCGGTCATGTCGACGGTCGACGCCGATGCCTTGCTGCTGGAAGCGCTGGATCGGCTGTCGCCCGCGCGCGCGGCAAGCGAAGTGGCCCAGGTCACAGGTCTCGAGCGACGCGCGCTCTATGCACGCGCGCTTGCAATGAAGGCATGAAGCGACAGGCTGCAGAAGCGCGTGGCCGGCGTGCAGAGCGCTTTGCGGCGACGTGGCTGCGGTTGAAGGGATGGCGCATTTTGGCGACGCGCGTTCGCACGCCTGCGGGAGAAGTCGACATCGTCGCCCGGCGCGCAGGGCTGGTTGCCTTTGTCGAGGTGAAGGCGCGCGCGACGAATGCGCAGCTGGACTTTGCAATCGACGAACACAGGCTCCGGCGGGTTGCGGCCGCGGCCGAAGTTTTGGCAGCGCGCTTTCTTCAGCCCGGCGACGACATGCGCGTCGACGTCATTCTGCTCGCACCACGCGCTCTTCCCCGCCATATCGAAAATGCGTGGATCGGGTGACAAGCGCAGGAGCGCGGACTAGGGCGAGCGCCATGCGTGTTGCCTTTCAAATGGACCCGATGGAGTCGCTCAATTTTGCGGGCGACTCGACCTTCGCCCTCATGCTGTCCGCGCAAGCGCGCGGTTACGACCAGTATCATTACGACGTGCATGACCTTACGTGGGAGGAAGGCCGCCTGTACACGATGGGTCAGCCCGTCACGGTGCGGCGCGAAGTCGGCAATGCCTTTACCCTCGGGGAGCCGGTTCTTCTCGATCTGGGACGCGACGTCGATGTGGTCTGGATGCGGCAGGATCCGCCCTTCGACTTGAGCTATATCACGGCAACCCATTTGCTCGAACGTATCCAGCACGAGACGCTGGTCGTGAACGACCCGAAAAGCGTTCGCGACGCGCCGGAAAAGCTGTTCGTGCTCGACTATGCCCGCTTCATGCCGCCGACGATGATCACGCGATCGGTGGGCGCGGCGCGCGCGTTTCTGGCCAAACACGGCGAGATCGTGGTGAAGCCTTTGCACGGCAACGGCGGCAAAGCGATTTTCAAGGTGGGAAGCGATGCAGCAAACCTGTCATCGCTCATCGAAATGTTCAACACCGCCTATGTCGAGCCGCACATGGTACAGGCATTCGTGCCGAGTGTGGCGCAAGGCGACAAGCGCATCGTGCTGGTCGACGGAGTCGTCGCGGGCGCGGTCAACCGGATCCCGGGCGAAGGTGAAATCCGCTCGAACCTCGCCGTGGGCGGGACTGCTGCGAAGACCGAACTGACACAGCGCGAGATTGAGATCTGCGAAGCCCTCGGGCCGGAGCTCAAACGGCGCGGCCTGATCTTCGTTGGCATCGATGTCATCGGCGGCGAATGGCTGACGGAGATCAACGTGACGTCGCCGACCGGCATCGTCGCGATCGACACCTTCAACGGCACCGACACTTCGGCAATGATCTGGGATGCGATACTCGCCCGGCTGAATTGAAGTGACCGACTTCGTCTTCAGGCTGATCGAGCAGGGCGGTTATTGGGGCGTCGCGCTGCTCATGTTCCTCGAAACGGTATTCCCGCCGATCCCTTCGGAAGTCATCATGCCGCTAGCCGGGGTCGTCGCGGCGCGCGGACAGCTTTCGCTAACCTGGGTCGTTGCGGCGGGAACGACGGGCGCGATGGCGGGAAATCTGCTCTGGTATGCTGCGGCAAAAGCGCTGGGCGTCGGGCGCTTCGAACCGTTGATCCGGCGCTACGGCCGTTGGCTTACCATGGACTGGAACGAAATCGAGCGCGCGCACCGGCTGTTCGATCGGCACGGTGCGACCATCGTATTCGTCGCGCGCATGCTGCCGACGGTGCGGTCGCTGATTTCGGTCCCCGCCGGGTTGCTGAAAATGCGTTTCTGGCCGTTCGCACTCTGGTCGCTGCTGGGGTCGATGATCTGGACCGCAGGCCTGACGGTGGCGGGCTGGATACTGGGATCGCGTTTTGCCGATGTCGATAAATTGCTGGGGCCACTGTCGCTCGCAATCATCGCCGCAATCGTGCTCTGGTATCTTTACCGCGTTGCGACCTGGAAAACGTCACTCTGAGGCAAGGTGCTCTGGCCTATTGAACGGGTGCGGCTTCCGGGCTGGTCCATGTCCAGCCGGCAATCAGCCACTCCTGCGCATTGCGGATCAGGGCAAAGGTCATGGTCCCGACCTCGCGCATCGTCTTGCCGCGCTGCTTGAACGTGTAGGTTGACGGCACGATCACATAGGCGTGGTCGCCCGAAACGGACTCACGCGTCGGCGGTCCGATCGCAACGCTGCCGTCACTCTTGCCCGCCGCAGCTTCTGCCTTCGACAGTGCGCCGATCCAGGCATCGAAAGCGTTCGGACCGGACCAGACGAAGGGTGCTCCGACTTCGTCGATGATCGCTGGTGATGCAACGTGAGCTGCTCTTGCGGCGCCGATGTCGCCCTTGTTGAACGCGGCGACCATCCGGTTGATCGGCGCTTCTACTGTCGTTTCCTCAGCGGAAGCAGGTTGGCCGAAGAATAACGCGCTTGCCAGGACCGCCGTGCGGGTAATTCTCATCGCGCCATCTCCGTTCGAAGCCCGCGACATGCTATCGCATGCGTAACGATTTGCCAGCGCAGAATCAGCCTCCGGCGCGAGGATGGGCATTCCTATAGACATCGAGCAAGTGCGCTGCATCGACTGACGTATAGATCTGCGTCGACGACAGGCTGGCATGCCCGAGCAGTTCCTGCAGCGACCTCAGGTCGGCGCCTCGCGCCAGCAGGTGCGTGGCGAAGCTGTGGCGAAGGGCATGAGGTGTGGTTCTGACCGCAAGGTTGAGCCGACCGCGCGCAACCCTGACCGAACGGCGAATAATCGCGGGGTTCAACGGTCCGCCCCGCGCGCCCTTGAAGAGCACCTCGTCGCGCGCGATTGGGTGTGGGCACAGGTCGCAATAGCGTTCGATCGCCTCTCGCACCTGCGGCAGCACCGGAACGAGGCGGGTCTTTTCACGCTTGCCTGTGACTGAAATGGTCGCACCCAGCGGCAGGACAGCCCCGGTCAACCCGGTCGCTTCGCCGATCCGCAGACCCGCACCGTA
>JANMKS010000327.1:0-2178 GCA_031372155.1 Sphingomonas sp. | reverse complement strand
GTACGCGGTGGGTCGACAGGTGATCGACTGGTTCGCAGGTCAGGACCGGTACAATCTGATCGTCGCGCCGCATGTCATGCTGTTCCAAAGGACGGTCCACGCATCGGTCGAACATGCGGTCGTGCGATGGCGCCGGCCGATCCCCGATCGCTATCGGCACTGTCCGAACATCATTGTCGACACCGGAAGCGAGCGGTCGGTCGATATGACCTACACGCGCGCCGCCGATATCTACCTCGGCGACGCCAGCAGCCAGATCTATGAGTGGATCGCGCGCCCGCGCCCTGCGGTGTTTCTCAACCCGGCCGGCTTTGCATGGCGCGACGATCCCGATTTCGCGCACTGGCATCTCGGAGAGGTCGTCGATCGGATCGGCGATCTTCCCGCCGCTCTCGACCGGCAGCTTGCCGATCCTGACCGCTTTCGCGCAGCGCAGGTTGCCGCCTTTCGATCGACCTTCGACCAAGGCGAACAATCGGCCTCTGCACGCGCCGCCTCGGCAATCATGGCAAGCGGACATGAATGGCTCAGCGGGCGTTAAGGGAGGTCACGGTAGCGCCGATTCCATGAAAACGCTCTTCACTTCGCCCTTACTGGGGCTCGCACTGGGCTTTGCACTCGCCACGCCGAACGCCGCTTCTGCGGAAACCTGCCAGGGCGCAGAGGGCGGCGGTCGCGCGCGGCTGACCGTCGAAGCCACGCAGTTGCATAACGCAAAGGGAGAAGTCGCTTTCACCGTCTATGCTAACGACGCCAAACGCTTTCTGGCCAAGGGCGCAAAGCTCGCGCGCGTCCGCGTTCCGGCGGCGCAACCGGTGACGCGCGGCTGCTTCTGGCTCCCGCCCGGCATTTATGCGGTGGCGCAGTATCACGATGAGAACGCCGACCATGATTTTAACCGCACGCTGTGGATTCCCAAGGAAGGGTTCGGCTTTTCCAGGGACGCGCCCACTACGGTCGGCCTGCCTTCGCTCGCCGATGTCCGTTTCCGCCTGCCTGCGGGCGGCACCGTTGTCCGCATGAAGATGCGCTATCGGCGTTAGGTCGCGCGCATCAGCCCGCGAACCAGGTCCAGGTCGCCGGGCTTGTCGACGTCGACGGCAGCCAGCCCGTAAGGGCACTCGATAAGCCGCGCCCGGCACCCGGCGACCGTCCCGATCCGTGCAACGGCGTCTGCTGAGGCAAGTCGCCCTGACAGGTAACGCATCAGCAGCCGCAGCCCAAGGCGCATCGCAATACGCCACGGGCGCTTCCGGTCCTGCTCGACCGTCTGCCAGAATGCGACGGCGTTCATCGCCTTGGGCTTTGCCAGATAAAACAAATTGCACCCCGACCAGTCCCCGTCCGCAAAGCGCAGGTAGGTCCGGCGCGTGTCAGGGACCGCGTTTTCGATGGTCTCGCGACGGGCGAGCAGACCCGCGACATCGCTGTCCAGAGGGACTTCGCGCACGAAATGCTGAACCCAATCCGGCTCAAGCAGCGCGTGATCGGCGGTCGTCACGAGCAACGGCGCGCCCATTCGCCTGAATGCGTCCGCGACACTGGCGCTGGGCCCGGCGGAGGCCTGCATGACCTCGATACCGAGCGCTTCGGCGTGCGCGACGACGGCGGGCGACGATACCGATGCTACGATGCGCCGTGCGCCCGCCATGCGGAGCGCGGTGACGACGCGCGACAGCATCGTGCGACCCTCGATGACGATCAGCGCCTTCTCTTCCACACCGGCATAGCGCGCGACCGGGTCCACGCCGCCACGCGATCCCGCCAGGACCAGGGCATCGAAAGTCAAGTCGCGCGTGACCGGATGACGCTCAGCATAATCCCGGGAGCGGCAAGGATCGGATGCCGCTCTCGCCACGGCGTCAGCTTCAGTTTCAGCCCGGTATGACGCTCGATCTTCCAAAGCGCGTAGCGGGCAGCACCATCGAACGTGAACGCCGCCTTCACCAGGCGCGCGATATTGAGGATCCGGCCCGCTCGCGCCGCCCTCAGCCAGGCCAGCATGATCGTCTGGAAACGCATCCCTTCGATTGCGTTCGTCAGCACGGCCCCGTCACGATGAAAAGGCACGTCTCCCGATGTCCACGCGAGCGGGAGCAGGGCGTTCCAGCGCTCCGGATCGCTGTCCAATATCGTGTCGGCTCGTCCGGGCTTTTCAACGCGGAACTCGGTCGCATA
>JANMKS010000312.1:0-1768 GCA_031372155.1 Sphingomonas sp. | reverse complement strand
CTGCACGAGTCCGGTGCGCATCAAGCCGTCGAGCGATACGATGACGACGGGCCCCAGCGTGAATCCCTCGCCGAGCCGATCGGGTTCGTCGGCGATGATGCCGCCGACGCGAAACGACGCACTGCCGAGCCGTATCGTGTCTCCGGTTCGCTCACGAAGCCTGTCGGCCAACGCCTGTCCGATCCAAGCAATATCCGTCGGCGGGCCTCCAACGTGTCGGCCATCGCTGAGTCCAAGCTGCCCGTACAGCGGATAGGCCGCATCGACCGCCTTCAATTCGATCGGAACGGACCGTGCGCCATCAATGGCCATCGACTGCATGCGCACGGTTTCCGACACCCGGCCGATGCGCGCCATTGCGGACCGTTCGGCGGGGTCGGCGCGCCTCTGCCCGATTTCGAATTCGACGTCACCGCCCAGCAATATCTGCCCGCGTGAGGCAAGCGTACTCTCGATTGCCGCGGCCAGGCTACCGATTGCGGCCAGCGCGCCGACACCCAGGAACAGGCAGACAAGCAGCAGGCGCAAACCGCGAAATCTGGTCCGCAAGTCGCGACGCGCGAGGCGGACGGCGATTGCCCAATCGTTCATTGCCTTCGATCCGCCGCGATGCGCCCGTCCGCCATCTCGACGATGCGGTCGCACCGCGCGGCAAGGTTCGGGTCGTGCGTGATGACGAACAGCGTGGCGGTGAGCGCCTCAAGGCGGGCGAACAGCAAATCCATGACAGCTTTACCTGTCGCCGTGTCGAGATTGCCGGTGGGTTCGTCCGCAAACACCAGGGCGGGGCGCGGGGCAAGCGCGCGTGCGATGGCCACACGCTGTTGCTCGCCACCCGATAATTGCGCTGGATAGTGATTGAGGCGGCCGCCTAGACCGACGGCGACCAGTTCCGCCTCGGCGCGCTCAAACGCATCGCCAGCACGCGCCAGTTCGAGCGGCACAGCAACATTTTCGCGCGCGGTCATCGTCGGCAATAGGTGAAAGGCCTGCAACACGATGCCGATGCGACCGCGCCTTGCCCGGGCAAGCGCGTCCTCGGTCAGCACGCCGAAATCGAGCCCGTCCACATGCACGGTCCCGCGGCTTGCCTGCTCCAGTCCGGAGAGGATCGCCATCAATGACGACTTGCCCGATCCCGAAGGGCCGAGCAGGGCGATACTGCTTCCACGTTCGACCTGCAGGTCGAGGCCGTGAAGGATTTGCGTCGGGGGATTGCCAAGTGAGAGGGTGACGCCGCGTGCGTCGATCACCATATCGGGGCCGTTATCGGAAGAGATCAAAGTCCATGCCTGTGAAATTCGCTTCGCCCGCCTATGTATGCACAGCGGCGTTCCTCCAAGCCGCATTTCTTTCGGGATGCGACAAGGGCGACGTCGTCGCCAAATCTGACGCCGCGCAGACGGCCCCAGTCGATGCTGCTCCCCTTGTGGTGCAGGGACCGCAACGCTTGATCCTGGCGTTCGGCGACAGCCTTTATGCCGGTTACGGGTTGAAGGCGGGAGAAAGCATGCCAGCACATGTCGAAACTCTTCTTCGACGGGAGGGCATCAACGCAAAAGTGGTCAACGCCGGGGTATCGGGAGATACGACCGCCGCAGGTCGCAAGCGCCTCGTGTTCGCGCTCGATAAACTGGCGCGCAAACCCGATCTCGTCATGTTGGGGCTTGGCGGCAATGACGTGCTGCGACAGATTCCTACTAGTGAGACGCGCTCCAATATGACGGCGATGATGGACGAATTGCAGCGCCGCAGCATTCCCGTTGTG
>JANMKS010000311.1:0-1880 GCA_031372155.1 Sphingomonas sp. | reverse complement strand
GGCAAAATCGTCGATGATCTTCTGCGTTTCGGCACTCGGGCTCGGGTTGCGCTTCTCGTCGTAATCGTAAAATCCCTTGCCGGTCTTCTGGCCCCAGCGCCCGACGGCGGCGAGCGCGTCGCGGATATTCTCGATGCGCGTTGGATCGCGGTGCCAGCCGATGTCGACGCCCGCCAGGTCGCTCATCTGGAACGGCCCCATCGGCATGCCGAAATCGACATGGACCTTGTCGATCTGCTGTGGCGTCGCGCCCTCCATCAGGAGCTTCATCGCCTCGACCTGTCGCGGCATCAGCATGCGGTTGCCGATAAAGCCGTGGCACACCCCGGCCACGACTGCGACTTTGCCGATCTTCTTGGCCAGGCTCATCGCGGTCAGCAACGCGTCGGGCGCGGTCTTTTCACCGCGCACGACTTCGAGCAGTTTCATCACGTTGGCGGGTGAAAAGAAGTGCATGCCGAGCACGTCCTGCGGGCGGCTGGTCGACGCGGCGATTTCGTCGATGTCGAGATAAGAGGTGTTCGACGCCAGGATCGCGCCGGGCTTGGCGATCTTGTCGAGCTTGCCGAAAATGTCCTTCTTGACCCCCATTTCTTCGTACACGGCCTCGATTATCAGGTCGCAGTCGGCGAGGTCGTCGAGGCTCAGGCTGGGCGTCAGCAAGCCCATCGCGTCTTCCGCCTGAGCCGCTGAAATGCGGCCCTTCGATGCCGATGCCTCATAATTCTTGCGCATGATGCCGGTGCCCTTGTCGAGCGCCTCCTGCTTCATCTCGACGATCGTGACGGGAACCCCCGCCGACAGGAAGTTCATCGATATGCCGCCGCCCATCGTGCCTGCGCCGATGACGCCGACTCGCTTGATCCCGCGCGGTTTCACGTCGGGACCGATGCCGTCGATCTTCTGCGCCTGGCGTTCGGCAAAGAAAATGTGGCGCTGTGCCGCCGACTGCGTGCCGAACATCAGCTTCATGAACTCCTGCCGCTCGAACGCGATACCCTCATCGAAGGGCAGCCGTGTCGCGGCCTCCACGCAGGCGATGTTGGCGGCGGGCGCATCGAAACCGCGAAACTTCTTCGCGTTGGTCTTTGCGTAGGCCGCGATACTCGCCGGGTCGCCCTTCACCGGCACGTCGCGCGACGGGCGTGGCCCGCTGGCAATGCACTCACGCGCAAACGCAATCGCGTCGGCCTCAAGCGTGTCTTCGCTCGCCAGCTTGTCGATCAGCCCGACCTGAAGCGCCTTCTGAGCGCCCATAGGTGACCCGCCCGCACACAGTTCGACCGCTGCCTCGATCCCGGCCACGCGCGGCAGGCGCTGTGTGCCGCCGGCGCCCGGCAGCAACCCGAGCTTCACTTCGGGCGTGCCGATCTTTGCCGAGGGAACCGCAATCCGATAATGACAGCCGAGCGTCACTTCGCAGCCGCCGCCGAGCGCGGTGCCGTGGATCGCGGCGATGACCGGCTTGCTCGACGCCTCGATTGTATCGACCACTTCGGGCAGTTGCGGCATGACCGGGGGCTTGGTGAATTCGGTGATGTCGGCCCCCGCAAAGAAGGTTCGGCCGTCGCACCGTATGACGACCGCTTTCACGCTGTCGTCGGCAAGTGCCTGCTTGATCCCCGCGTCGAGTCCGATGCGGACGGCGGCACCGAGCGCGTTCACTGGAGGATTGTTCGAAATGATGACGAGCACGTTGTCGTGCTTCTCGGTGCGAATGGGGCTGTCAGTCATGTTTCTCTCCAAAATCAGCCGGTGAGGGCCGAATACAACATCGTCTTGATCTCGCGGCGGACCGGGTAGGCATTGGACGGCATCAATTGCGTCATGAAGATCATGATCACGTCATCCACCGGATCGACGAAGAAACCGGTCGAGAA
>JANMKS010000285.1:0-2735 GCA_031372155.1 Sphingomonas sp. | reverse complement strand
AACCGCCGCCTTTTCCGATGCGGGGGAAATCACCCGTCGGGAGCGCCGGACCCATTTCGGGAACCCCGCGAAGCTGAACCTGAGTGAAGATATTCTGGTATCGTGCCATGTCCTATATCCCCCTCAAGACCAGATCGGCAGGTTGAGCCACCAGGTCCACCATTCGGGCCAGCCGCGCGTCCAGAACGGTCCGGAAATGATGATGCACACCGCGCTCCAGAACCCCGCGCTTAGCGCCAGAAACAGGCCGACACGGTGGATGCCGAGTTCGCCGACCGAATAACCGATGGTGTCGCGAAAAAAGGCGTCCTCATACTCGGGCGTCTTCACCTCGCCTTTTCCGGGCGGGTTGGCCGCCGACAGGATCAGCGATCCATGCAGCGCCAGCGCGAGCGTCGTCGTAAAAAAGAACGACACGGCAAGCATGTGCGCCGGATTATAGTGGAAATGCAGGTACTGGTAGCCGGTGTTCGACACCCAGTCGAGGTGGCTGAAGATACCGTAAGGAAAGCCGTGGCCCCACGCCCCAAGCAGCACCGGCCGGATTACGACCAGCGAAATGTAGGCGAAGATCGCCACACTGAACGCGAAGGGCACGTGATAGCCCATGCCGAGCTTTCGGCTGATCTCCACTTGTCGCAGTGCCCAGGAACAAAAGGCCCCGATCGCGCACACCGTGATGATCTGCCAGAATCCCCCTTCGAGGAGCGGCGCAAAGCCCAGACCGTAGCTGATGTCGGGAGGCGCAATGCTGATCAGCCAGGGATTCCACGTTGGACCCTGTGACGCCGCATAGAAGATGAGCGCGGTGCCAAGGCTTGCGAACAACGCGGTCGTGACGCCGAAGAACCCGACGTAAAACGGACCTACCCAGAAGTCGAACAGGTCGCCGCCGAGCAGCGTTCCTCCCCGCACCCGGTATTTTCGTTCAAAGCTCAGCAGCGCCATGGCCTTATCCTCCGCCCGCGCGCACCGCCGCGGGCCAATAGTGCAAACAGGGCGCGAGGCGGGTGGGGCGTATCGGTGCCCCACCCAGTCCGGCTCGCGCGCCGGATACGCGAACTGGCGCGCCGCTTATTGTGCGGGCGGTGCCGCCGCCGGTGCACCGGCGACCATCGCCGAATGCTTCGGCCCGTCGAGCCAGTTGAACCGGTCGGTGCTGAGCAGGATGAAGTGAATCAGCAATGCCAGCACGAACAGGAAGATCGCGAGGGCGACGAGCGTCCTGCGCGGATCGAAAATCATCCAGAGTCTCCACATGGTCGTAACTCCCTTATGCGAACATTGTGGTGACGGCGGCGCGGGCAAGGCCCACCCCATGGTCGAGCATGGCATAGCCATCGGGACCGGGCAGCCATGGCCGCCAGTTCCAGACCAGCACGTGCGCGATAATCGCCACGATTGTGAAAACGATGAAGCTCGTGATGAAGAGCTTGTGGAACTCCTTGGCTTCTTCAGGGGTCAGGTATGTGCCTGGCCCGTCTCGGTTTAGGTCGCTCATAGTCCAGTCTCCAATTTGCCCGGCTGAAAATGGGAGAGCGAACGAGCGCGCCCCCGGGCGGCATCCATTTGGGCGACGTGCCCGCAGGATTGGTTGAGCCCCGTTGGGGCGAAAGTCGTGGCGGCGGTCATGCGACACCGCTTTGCTGGTACGCGCTGGTCAGGCGCTCGGCGCTGACCGAAGGCTCGCCGGCGTTTCGCGCGGCGCGTTCGGCGGCGTCGCGGATGCGCTTTGCCATGGATATGCGAACAAGGACGGGCGCAGTTTCGACGATTGCGTCGAGCGCATCCTTGGCGTCGTCCTGCCAGGCAATTTCGGCTTGCGGACGGGCGGGCGTCGCTTCGACCGCGTCCATTTGCGCGGCCAGGGGCAGGATGTTGAACAGCGCATCGAACAGCGCGTTGCACACTTCCTGGATAAGGTAAGTTGCTCCCGCATAGCCCATGAAGGGCGTACCTGTATGGCGACGGATCACCGCGCCGGGAAAGGAAGCGGGGATGTAAACCGCGCGCGACCCGGTCTCTGCCAGATACATGCGCTCGTTATAGCTGCCGAACAGGATCAGCGGCGGCGTCGTGCGAATCGCCTCGATCACCGCCTGGTTGTCGGGCTTAACGCCCGCGCTGCGCCGGAAACTGAACGTGCACGGCAGCCCCATGTCGGTTTCGAGGAAATTGCGGATTCCGCGCTCGTAGGTTTCGGTCGCGACGACGGCGAAGCTCGCGGTGCCGAAGAAATCCTGCGTCACGCTGCGCCACAGATCCCAGAGCGGCTTGATCGTGGTGTGCTTCTCGCGTTCGATGAATGGCTCGGGGTCGAGGCCGGTCAACTCGCCGAGCTTGCGCAGGAACAGCGTCGTGCTCTCGAGCCCGATCGGTGCCTGAAGATAGGGCCGCTCCAGCGTCTCGCACAGCCCGCGCCCGAATTCGCGGTACATGCACACATTGACCTCGGCATCGGCAAGCTTGCGGACGTCCGCCAGATGCGAGCCGAGCGGGAACGACATCGCGACTTCGGCACCAATGCCCTCGACCAGCCGCTTGATCTCGGCCAGGTCCGACGGGCAATTGAACGTCCCGTACATCGGCCCGATGATATTGACCTTGGGCTTTGCACCGTCAGCACGAATACGCGGTGCAGGCACTTTCTTCGGCCCGAACTGCGTCCAGAGCCAGGTCAGCGCCCGATCCGAACACTGCCATTGATCCTCGTCGATCGTGCGCGGCAGGAAGCG
>JANMKS010000268.1:0-4361 GCA_031372155.1 Sphingomonas sp. | reverse complement strand
CAGCGTCTCGATCTGCTTTTCAAACGACAGGTACTGCATCACACCGTCATCGACATACCGCGATAGATGCGGGCACGATATCTCGAGTCCTCCGCATCGGGAAGCGGCGCGCCGAGCAGCAGCACGGCGCGGGCAAAGCGTTTCACCTCTTCCAGATGTTCATCGAGGTCGCGCGGCTCTTCGGATTGAACCCGGCGCGTCAGGTTGATTTGGTTGACCGGAACGTCGTGCACCAGTCGCTCGTTTTCGACCGCCAGCGTCGCTGTGAACGCATGCAACGTCGTCTTGATGAAGTTGGCCAGAGCAAAGGCCGGGCTCTTGTCGCCCATCGGCACATCGGGGGAGGCGAGTACGAGCTGGCACTCGTCATAGAGCGACGCCTTGCGCGCGACCCGAAAATGATTGGTCAAATTATTGGCAACCATCAGCCGGAACGCCTCCGGATCGAGCGGATCGTCAAGGGCGAACAGCTTTTGCGGGAGTGCATCGAACGGTGTCGACAGGATTGTCGTCGGCCGTCCCCATTGCAGCAGGGCAGCATCCATCGCCGCTTCGACCGAGTCGTCGCAAACGGTCGACTGCAGCGCCGTCGCCGATATATCCTCGAGCGATGCCTTCAGCGTCTCGAACCCCGCAGATGTCTTCGTAATCAGCACAACACGGGCGACATGACATTCGTCGACAAACGCACGCGCGGTTTCCGCAATATAATCGACGAGATGCTCGCCCACGATCCAGACGGTCTTGCCGCGCATCTGATCGAGCCGTTCCTGTTTGGGGCTGCCGAACAATTCGCGCTCGGTGGTCGAGCGTTCGACCGAGAGCCCGCCCGACGGCATGAATGTCTCCCCCGACGCCGCGCGATCCGCGAGGAAGAACACCGTTGCTTGAGCGACATCGGTTTCGGTCGGCATTTTGCCGAGGTGCAGCTTGGACAGGACGCCGCTGCCGACCTTTTTTGCTTCGACGGCAATTTTATCGGCGGGCAGGAACGGTATATCCTCGGGCGGGGCGCGCAGCAGCCAGCCGCCATTCGCTTCCGGCGTATCGGGGCGGTCGGCCCAGCCAGGGGAATCGAGGAAATAGCCGCCCCGGCGCAGTCGCGAAACGAGCGCCGCTGCGATCGAGGGCGTAAACAGATACTGGTCCCAGGCGCAGATACCGTCGCCTTCGCGCGCACAGGCGAGCGCCAGCTCGCGAATTTCGCGCGGGTTGTTAGTGTCGTGCGACATGCGGATCGTGTCGTTGCGGGCAAGCCGCGTCAGCAGCGCTTCCACCCGCACGCCCCGGCGCAGCGCCTTGATAGAGGCAGCATGGACGGCGTTGAGCCGCTTGTTTTCGAGGATCAGCTTACCCCGCCGCTCGAACAGGCCTGGCTTGCCGCCTGTCCCGGCAAGGCGGTCGCCGTCAACCGGACCCGGTGCAATCGCGTTGAACTGCACCTCGGGCCCCAGATACCGCGCCATCGATTCGACCATCGCCCGCTGGCCCGACTTCGAAACCGCGTAATCGGCGCGATTGGGATAGGCGACGGCCAGATATTTCTCGCCGCCGAAATAGGACGATACATTCAGGATATAGCCCGAGCCCTGACGCTTCATCAGCGGCACGACGTGGTGCATCAGGAAATAGTTCGAGATCAGGTTTGCATCGAGCGTATAGTTCCAGGAGTCGAGACTCATATCGACAACCATGTCCTCGGCACCCGCAACACCGGCATTGTTGATCAGGTAGTCGATCCGTCCAAAGGCTTTAAGCGTCGCATCGACAGCCGCTTTGAGTGATCCGAAATTGCTGACGTCGACATTGCCGAGCGTCTGGACCCGGCGCTCGACCCCGGCGAATCCGATGTCCTCCAGTTCGCTGACGATGCGCGCGCGCGCCACCGCCAGCTCGCTGTCGCGCCGCGCAACCATCATCACCTTGGCACCCGCCAGTGCAAGCAAACGCGCGACCTGTCCACCGATGCCCGCCGAACCTCCGGTGATCAGCGCCACCTTGCCCAGATGGAGCCCGGTGATGTTCTCGCTGAAGCCCGGCATTGCCTTGCGCGATCCGGTCGCCTCGCCGATGCTGGTCGGAACATACAGCGTGACCTCACGGATCTTGCTCTCTTTCAGCAGGATGCGCGCGGCGTGTCCGGCGGCAAAGCGCGTATTCTCGGTCTCGGTATTGGCAAAGCGGACGATCTGATTACCCCATTCTGCTTGGCGGCGGCGGCCATGCGCCACGTCTATTTCGGATTCGTCGCGCCAGATGCGGATGAGCTGCTCGGTCGCCGCCCGCAGCACGTGGGCATAGACATCGCCCTTGCCGTCGCTGGGGTTGGTGAGGAACACAAAGCGCGGGGGCTGCAACAGAGTGTCGTTGCGCTTCCAATAGCGGCTGAGCGTGCGTGCGAGTGCGATGCTGCCCGCGAGTTCGGTGTCCATGAAGCGGTCGATGTCCTCGTCGCTCGCGTCGACCAGATCCCCGACCAGCTCGCCCGGGCCAAGCACCGGCATGACGAGGGCCCCGGTGATCGGCGCATAATCCTTTGTATAATTGTCGAGCGCCGCTTCCATGGCGCTGGGTTCGTTGCGATTGAACCGGACAACGGTCAACCGGTCGTCCGCGCCCGCCGCCTTGGCGCGCGCCTGCACAATCGCCACATCGGCCTGCCGTGTCAGGCCAAGGAGGACGCGCGCACCGGAGGCGATCTGGATGCTGGCAATCTCCAGCGCTTCCTGCCAGCCATCCCCTGCTGCGATCAGAACCGCCAGCCCGGACCCGTCCATCGACCGTTGCGTAGGGCGCGACAGATAGGTCGATCGCGCTTCCTTGCGAACGGTCATGCCGTGGGTGACTTCGAAATCATGGCCGTTGTAGGCCGCCGATTCATTGCTGCCCAGGAATACGCAGGTGGTGGCGATGTCCGTCGGCGTGGGAAAGGTCTTGGCCTTCGTGTTGCCGCCGGTCGACCGTTCGAGCGACATCATGTCGAAGAGCTGGCTGGCTGTGGTGCCCGCCTCGTCGCCGCGCATCGTGTCCATCGTTGCGAAGACGGAGCGAATGCGCTCGCTTTCGATCGGTCCCGGAAACACCAGGTTCACCCGGATACCGCGCGGGCCGAGTTCAAGCGAAAGTTCGCGGGACCAGGCGTTCATTGCCGCTTTCGGAACGACATAAGCCGTGCGCGCGTAATAAGGCGTCCTTGAGAAGATGGTCGATATGTTGATGATCGACCCGCCTTCTCCCATCACTGGCGCGATGGCCCGCGCAAGGTTCCAGGCGACACCGAAAATGTTGCGCAGCGCGTCGCCTACGGTTTCAGTATCGGTCGAACCGCGCTTTTGCAGCGCAGCGAGTTCGGCATTGTCGAGCGGCAATTGCTCGATCGGTTGCTTGGGTCCGGCCGATCCCGCATTGTTGACGAGGACGTCGATCCGGCCGAAGCGCGTGACGATGTCGCGCACACCGTCGCGGACCGATTGCGCGTCGCCGCCGTCGAGGACTACCGTGGCAAGCCGGTCCGCACCGACGCTCATCTCGGCGCGGATCGCCTCGGCGGCCGCGTCGGTTCGGGCCGAGGTCCGCCCCGTCATCACGACGGTTGCACCTTCGGCAAGGTAATGGCGGACGATATATCCGCCCAGATTGCCCGCCGCGCCGGTGACGACGGCAATCTTGTTCGCCAACCTGCCGCTGGCGGCGGGAGTGAGTGTCGTCTTCGCTTTGGCCATATCCCGCTCCCACTTATCGCGCGCAACCATGTTGCGCGTTGACGTTCTCAGTGCCTGGGGAGGGCGAATCTGTTTCATTATCGCGAGTTATCGCGAATTGTCACGTCTATGGATCGGGCGGTGCCAATTCGGTCGCGGCCCAAGCTTCGAGCAGTGCATCGCGGCTGCGCAGCCCGAGTTCGGGCAGCGCGTGGTTGACGACATAGGTTGCGCCCGAATGGCGATTCTCCCACATCGCCTGATGCGCGTCGGGCAGGCCGTCCCATGGCACAACCTGCGGCTCCGTCACTTCGAGCAGTCCTGCCGCGATCATGTCGTTCATGCGCGACACCTCAAAGGCGTTGCACAGATGCGTCCCTAGGATTGACGCAGTAGGCATCAGAATTTGCCGCTGTCGCGTCCAAACTTGCGGCGCATAGAAAGTAAAGCGGTGCCCGGCCAAGTCCTCGACGAAGACCACCCGTCCGGTGAACGGCTTCACCAGCGATGTTGAGACGCCGAGCGTGTCCTGCGCTGCCCGCTCGATGATCAGATCGGGCGCGCCACGCGGATTGTCGGCAGAGCGCAGGATTTTGCCGATCGCCGAACCGAACGGCTTGATAACGCGGTCCTGATAATCACGCACCGCCGCCTTGAAGA
>JANMKS010000254.1:0-8755 GCA_031372155.1 Sphingomonas sp. | reverse complement strand
GGCTTGACCTTGGCGCAAAGAAGACGAACAGGACGTCGGCAACCCGGCCAAGGAGGGCGACGGCGTGAGCGAAACCGACCTCCAGAACGAAACTCAGCTCGACGAGGACGACCGGCTCCGTCCCGAGTTCGTGCGCGACGTTCTTGCGCGCGTGGAAGGCGGCGACGACCAGGGCGTGCGTGACCTCGTCTCACCGCTCCACCCCGCCGACATCGCCGACCTGTTCGAGCTGACCCCGTCTGAACTGCGCGGACCGCTTGCCACCGCGGTTGCCGAATTGCTCGATGGCGACGTCCTGTCGGAAATGAACGATCACGTCCGCGAGGAAATGATCGACGCATTGACGGCGGCACAGGTCGCCGACATCGCCGCCGAACTCGACACCGACGATGCGGTCGCGATCATCGAGGACATGGATGCGGGCGATCAGGCGGCGGTCCTGCGCGCGCTCGACCCCGATGACCGCGCCGCGATCGAAGCCGCACTTGCCTTTCCCGAGGAGTCCGCCGGACGCCTTATGCAGCGCGAGCTGATCGCGGTGCCCGAACACATGACCGTCGGGCAGGTCATCGACTATCTGCGCGAAAACCCCGATCTCACGACCGATTTCTGGGAAATCTTCGTGGTCGACCCCCAGCATCGCCCCATCGGCACGTGCCAGCTTTCATGGATTTTGCGTACCCCGCGCGGGATCGCACTCGCGGATGTCATGAAGCGCGAACAGACCCTGATCCCGGTCGACATGGACCAGGAAGAGGTCGCGCTTCGCTTCCAGAAATACGCACTCATCTCGGCCGCTGTGGTGGATGAGAGCGGGCGGCTCGTCGGCATGATCACGGTCGATGACATCGTCCACGTCATTCAGCAGGAAGCGGGCGAGGACATCTTGAAGCTGTCGGGCGCGGGCGACGGCGACATCAACCAGCCGGTGTTCGAAAGCTACAAGGGTCGGGTGCGTTGGCTCGTGACCAATCTGGGCACCGCGCTTGTCGCGTCGACGATCATCTCGCTGTTCGAAGGAACGATTGAACGCATGGTCGCGCTCGCCACGCTGATGCCGATCGTCGCGGGCGTCGGCGGAAATGCCGGGACGCAGACGATGGCGGTCGCGGTGCGCGCGCTCGCGACCAATCAGCTGACCGAATCGAACACCGTCCGGACCATCATGCGCGAAATGCGGATCGCATTGTTGAACGGCGCTACGATCGCGCTCGTGATCGGGATCGGCGTGTCGCTCGTGTTTCAAAATCCACAGCTGGGCGTGGTCATCGCTGCGGCGATGATGACCAACATCTTTGTTGCGGGCCTCGCCGGGGTGCTGGTGCCGGTCATGCTCGACCGGATGGATATCGACCCCGCGGTGGCGTCGTCGGTGTTCGTCACCATGACGACCGATTCGATGGGGTTCTTTGCATTTCTGGGCCTGGCGACACTCGCCGGGGTGGCCGGGTGACATGCTTCATCTGACTAAAGTGGCCTTCGGCTGCACCAGCCTCGAACATCTCGCCGAACGCATCGCGCTCCGCGCGCCCGAAGCGCGGCTGACGACGCGCTACCGGCCAAAGCGCCACGAAGAGATCGTCGGCGGATCGTTGTTCTGGATTTTGAAACACCGGCTCGTCGGGCGAAGCGAGATACTGCGCTTCGAAGAGGCCGAAGGCGGGCGCACCGACATCATCATCGTGCCTCGCGTCGTCGCTACGATCGCGCTGCCAAAGCGCGCTCATCAGGGCTGGCGCTACCTCGAGGCATGCGACTCGCCGCCCGACCTCGGAGAGGGCGCTGCAGGAGTAGAGGACTTACCCGCGGCACTCGCCGGGGAACTGGCGGCGATGGGGTTGATCTAGCGGCCGCAGTTGACGGTCCCGGCACCGTTGTTCGTGACCGCGCATGCGGGCTTTCCGATGATCGTCACCGTGCCCGATCCGGTGGCTGTTACAGTCGCACTGCGCGACGCACTCGCTCTGGCATCGCCAGAGCCTTGCGCGGTAAGCCGTAAATCCTGACTCGCGAGACCCGCAGCATCCAGATTTCCGCTGCCGCGTATTGTCGCGACCGTCTGTGCCACCCGACCGGACAGGGTGACGTTCCCCGCGCCGGTGATACCGACATTCAGGCGATCGGCTTCGATCGCTGACACGGCGATCAGGCCCGACCCCCGCAAGGCAAGCTCGAGGTCGCTTCCGCGCATCCGCACGATGGAAACCGTGCCCGAACCGTTGATGACGGCCGACTTCAAGTCGGGGGTCGTCACGCGGACCCGCACCGGCCCGTAGTCATTGCCCGGATAGCCGCCCCAGCCGCTCGTGTCGGGTCGAATATGCAACGTGCGGTCCTGCACCTCGACCTTGATCCGGTCGAGCGCTTCGGTCGATCCCGACAAGCGCCCCGACGGCCCCTTGCCGGTCGTCACTTCAACGACATAGCTACCCTCGACCCGCACCCGGTCAAAGTCGGTGATGGTGAGCGAACGTTCGGCAGCCGCAGCGGCACCGCTGCACAGTACGGCTCCGCCAAGGAGCGCGTACCGTGTCGCAAATCGCATCATGCCGCCGGTTTGTTGTAGATCGCGGCCGACGCACGCAGGATATCGAGCAGCTTTACCAGCGCGGCGGGTTCGTCCAGCTGTTCCATAGCCGCCAGCTCGCGCGCCAGGCGCGATGCCGCCGCTTCGAATATCTGCCGCTCGGAATAGCTTTGCTCGGGCTGATCCTCGGCGCGAAACAGGTCGCGGACGACTTCGGCAATCGACACCAGGTCACCCGAATTAATCTTTGCCTCATATTCCTGCGCACGGCGCGACCACATCGTCCGCTTCACGCGCGGCTTGCCCTTCAGCGTCTCGAGCGCCTCGCCCATCTGCTTGTTGGAAGACAGCTTGCGCATCCCGACGCTCTCGGCCTTGTTGGTCGGAACACGCAGCGTCATCCGCTCTTTTTCGAAGCGCAGGACATAAAGCTCGAGTGCCATCCCGGCGATCTCGGATTTCTGCAACTCGATCACGCGTCCGACCCCGTGCTTGGGATAGACGACATAATCGCCGACATCGAAAATCAGTGCGGTGGCTGTAACTGCCATGTAATCTCGCCTTTCTAAACGATCTCGCGCCGTGGTGTCGCACAGGGTGTCGCGACCGGGTGGTGCGACAACGAACGAAAACCAGCGATGCGATTGGATCTTTGCGACTCTCCACAGGGCGTGTGCGGAACGCAGCACCTGCTTGAGGAGACGCTTTAACAGATTCGCAACAAAAATGCCAGTGTCTCGCATTTTGTTGCGCGACGCGGGTCAGGCTGCCTAAAGGCGGCAGGATTTTTGCAAAAAACAACTTATGAAGGACAACTCATGGCCGAAACGCTGACCCTGACGCTCGACACCGGCGAAGTGACGATCAAGCTGCGTCCCGACTTGGCCCCCGGCCATGTCGAGCGCATCACCACGCTTGCAAATGAGGGATTTTACGACGGCGTCGTCTTTCACCGCGTGATCGCAGGTTTCATGGCACAGGGCGGCGATCCGACCGGCACCGGAATGTCGGGGTCCAAGCTCCCCGATCTGAAGGCAGAGTTCAGCCGTGAGCCACATGTTCGCGGCGTCTGCTCGATGGCGCGCGCCCAGTCGCCCAACAGCGCAAACAGCCAGTTCTTCATCTGCCTCGACGATGCCGGCTTCCTCGACAATCAATACACCGTCTGGGGCGAAGTGACGTCGGGCATGGACGCCGTCGATGCCCTTCCCAAGGGTGAGCCGCCGCGCGTTCCGGGAAAGATAGTGACCGCGCGGGCCGCTTAGGCCGCCATCGCTTCGACGAGCCAGTCGCGGAACAGCCGGACCGGGCGCGCCTCGAGCGCCCGGGGACGGCATACGAACCAATAACTGTACGGGCTTTCGACTTCGGCATCGAACAGCCGCACAAGCCGGTCGTCGTGCGCGTCGGTTAGGTGGCTTTCGTGCATGAACGCGACGCCCAGCCCCTGCGCGGCCGCGTCGAGCATTAACTGACCCGAATCATAATGGTCGATCGCCGCCGGCTCCAGATCATGGAGTTGCATCGTCTTGCGCCATTCCAAAAAGGTATCGGGCATGTCGCGGTGCAGGATCACGGTCAGCTCGCGAAGCTGTTCGGGCTTCGTAATCGCGCCGGGACCGCTTCGGTAGTGCCGCGCGGATATGGCGAAAACCTTATTGCGATCAAGGCGCTCGGCATAGACACCCGCATCGGGCTCACGCGCAAGGATGATCGCGGCATCGATGCCGTCGCCCAGCCGGGTGGCCGCGTGCGGCGCCGTATCAAGATCGAGGTGCAGCATCGGATGCGCGGCGCGAAGGTCGGCAAGCTTCGGCATCAGCCTTTGCGTGGCGAACAACGGAAGCACGCCCAGGCGCAGTCGCATCAGCTCGCCATTGCTTGCCAGGGCTTCGATCGCGTCGGACAGTTGATCGATGGCGGGGGCCACGAGCGCAATGAGTCGTTCCCCGTCAGGACTGAGACTCATTGCCTGATGGCGGCGCTCGAACAGCGACTTGCCGACGAAGCGCTCCAGCGACTGGATGCGGCGACTAAGCGCCGGAGAAGAAAGCGAAAGCTCTTCGGCACCCGCCTTGACCGACCCCGTGCGGGCGACGGCCACGAACGCTTCGACACCCGACAGGGACGGCAGACGCCGCATTAATTGCCCTCTTTGCTGCACCGCATGCAAAATAGCACAGGATCTATTAGTCTGGACAAGACGCCCGTTCGGCAGCGTAGTGCAAGATGCAATCTATGCAATCACGATTATTCTTTTCGCACTTGCAGCATTTAACGCTGCACTGCACATAGAACGTGCCTTTCAGGCATCCTCTCCTAAAACTTTCCGGGCCAGTCCTTCATGGGCTGGCCCTTTTTTTGCCAGTGCGTCCTCGGCTTCGCGCACCAGAGCGGCAATAATCTCGGCAACCGGCTCCTCGCGCTTGACCATGCCGACCGATTGACCCGCCATCAGCGACCCGTTCTCGACATCGCCGTCGATGACCGCGCGGCGCAACGCTCCTGCCCAATAATGCTCGATCTGCAATTGTGCTTCCATCATCGCGAGGCCGCCTTCGTCGAGCGCACGCGCGACCTCGAGTTGTTTGGCGGTGAACAGTTCGCTGCCTGCGTTCTTCAGGGCGCGCACCGGGATCACCGGCAGGCGGGGGTCGATTTGCACACTGGCCACCGCGTCGCGTGCCGATGCCCGAAAGAATGCCTTCTTGAAATTGGGATGCGCGATGCTTTCGGTGGCGCAGGCGAACCGCGTACCCAGCTGGACACCTGCGGCACCCATTTCGAGATAGGCCGCAATCGCCTCTCCGCGCCCGATGCCCCCTGCGACGAAGACAGGAACCTGATCGGCAATTTCCGGCAGGATTTCCTGGGCAAGCACCGACGTCGACACCGGCCCGATATGCCCGCCCGCCTCCGATCCTTCGATCACCAGCGCGTCGACTCCCGACCGGATCAGCTTTTTGGCCAGGCTGAGTGCGGGTGCGAAGCAGATTACCTTCGCCCCCATCGCCTTGATGGCGTCGAGGCTACCCGTCGGCGGCAAGCCTCCGGCAAGCACGACATGTGTGATGTCGTGCTTTGCGCAGACGGCGATCAGTTCGATCAGCTGTGGGTGCATGGTGATCAGGTTGACACCGAACGGCCTGTCTGTGCGCGTCTTTGTTTCGGCGATTTCGGTGTCGAGCAGGGCGGGCGTCATCGCGCCGCACGCGATCAAGCCAAACGCACCCGCATTCGAAATGGCGGACACCAGATGACGCTCAGATACCCACGACATGGCCCCGCACATGATCGCGACCTCGCTGCCGAGGAAGTCGGTGCCACGCTTCATCAATGCCGACAGGCGATGCGACTCAATCAACAGGCCAAACCTCCAGTTTCAGTTCAGGTATTTCGGCGAAGTCCGCGCCATTGGCGGTGATGAGCGTCAGGTCGCCCGCCCTCGCGGTCGCGGCGATCATGCGATCGATGATCTTGCGACGACTATAACCGATCTGCTGGATGATGTGCCCGTAAATCTCGGCCATCTCGGCAGTAAAATCGAGCACGTCCAAGGTTGCAAGCATGATGGTCAGCTTGGCCCGGCGTTGCGTACTCAACCCTGGCACTGTGAAAACTCCACCTTCGAGTTCCACACGCGAGACGGCCGAAAGGACTGGACGCGACGTCAGCATTGCGACGCGCTGGCCAACACGGGCCGTGTCATCGCGAAGGTGAATGGCGACGCTGGTATCGAGCAGATAAATCAACAGTCAGTAAAGCCCCGGACGATCCGGAAACTCGATCCGTCCGTCATCGGGACTGCCGCCGACGACCGGCCCCAATTCGTGAAGCCGCCGGACCATCTCTTTCAGCAATGCGCGTTCGTGTTCGGGATCAGCGGCCGCCTTGATCTCGATCTTGCCGCCGTTCTGCGCGATCTCCAAGGCGTCTCCCGCACGAATGCCGAAGCCTTTGGGCAAGCGCACCGCGACGCTGTTCCCGGACTTGAATGCACTGGTCTTCACGATTGCGTTCATAGCTCGGCTATACGGTATATCCGCTCGCCAATCAACCTTGCTCCTCTGCATCCAGCCCGTAAGCGGTATGCAGCACCCGTACCGCGAGTTCGGTATAATCCTCTTCGATCAGGACGCTGACCTTGATCTCCGACGTGCTGATCGCCTGAATGTTGATGCCCCGATCCGCCAGTGCCTTGAACATCGTCGAGGCGACGCCGGCGTGGCTGCGCATGCCGACGCCTACGACCGAGATCTTGGCGACTTTGGTGTCGTGGACAAGGCCTTCGTAGCCGATGTCGGCTTTCGCCGTTTCAAGCGCGTCGAGCGCCTTGGCGAGTTCAGCTTGCGGCACCGTAAAGGTCACGTCGGTGGACCCCGCCCGCCCCGGGCTTTGGTGCGCGATGTTCTGGATGATCATGTCGACATTGATGTTGATCGCGGCGAGCGGTTCGAAAATCCGCGACACCGAACCGGGCTTGTCGGGCACGTCGGTCAATGTGATCTTCGCTTCGTTCTTGTCGTGCGCGATGCCGGTGATGAGCTGGCGTTCCATGTCGTCTCCCAATTCGTCGTCGCCGACGATCATTGTTCCGGGCAGAGTGTCGGCGGTTGCCGAATTGTTCGGATCGTCGAAACTCGAAAGCACCTGCACGCGCACGCCCGCCTTCATCGCAAGACCGACCGAGCGCGTCTGAAGAACCTTTGCCCCGACGCTCGCCAGTTCGAGCATCTCTTCATATGTAACGCGTTTTAACTTGCGCGCCCGCGGCACGATGCGCGGGTCGGTCGTATAGACGCCGTCGACGTCGGTATAGATGTCGCAGCGATCGGCCTTGATTGCGGCCGCCACCGCAACCGCCGACGTGTCCGAACCGCCCCGACCAAGCGTCGAAATCCGGTCACCCGCCACGCCCTGAAATCCGGGAATGACCGCGACCTCATTGTGCGACAGCGCCTTGTCCAGCGCCGCCGTATCGATGTCCTCGATCCGCGCAGAGGCATGCGCGTCGTTCGTCCGGATCGGCAGTTGCCAGCCGAGCCAGCTGCGCGCGGCGACCCCCATCGATTGCAGCGCGAGCGCAAGCAGCCCGCTCGTCACCTGTTCGCCCGACGCCACCACAACGTCATATTCGCGCGCATCGTACAGTGATGAGGCTTCGCGGCAGAAATTGACGAGGCGGTCGGTTTCGCCCGCCATCGCGCTGACGACGACGGCGACCTGGTTACCTGCCTCGACCTCGCGCTTCACGCGCGCGGCGACGCTGCGGATGCGTTCGATCCCTGCCATCGACGTGCCGCCGAATTTCATCACGATCCGCGCCATAGCGCCTTCAGATTCCCCCTTGGGCTTTGCCGCTCGCGACTGATAGGAAGCAGGCATGGCGAACGCAACCGCAACCGCAACCCGTAACGATCAGGACGAAGCCGCGCATTTCGGCGCGATGGCGGAGGACTGGTGGAACCCGAAGGGGTCGTCCGCCATGCTGCACCGTCTGAACCCGGTCAGGCTGAAGTTCATCCGTGACACCGTCGACCTGCATTGGGGCGCCGACGCCCGCTCGCGAACGCCGCTCGCGGGCCGGGGCGTGCTCGACATGGGCTGCGGGGCGGGGCTGCTTGCCGAGCCGCTGGCACGCATGGGCGGGCAGGTCACGGGCGTCGATGCGGCACCCGAAAACATCGCAGCAGCACGCGACCACGCCGCGCGGGCGGGGCTCTCGATCGACTACCGGACCGGATCGCTCGACGCAGTGGAGAGCGATACGTTCGACCTGATCACCAGCCTGGAGGTGGTCGAGCACGTCTCTGCGCCCGGCGCATTCGTCGGCGGTCTCGCGCAACGGCTCGCGCCGGGCGGCCTCCTGATAATGTCGACACCGAATCGTACTGCGCTTTCGCGACTCGCGCTCATCGGCATCGGGGAAACAGTTGGCGGCATCCCGCGCGGAACGCACGACTGGAACCGTTTTCTGGCTCCCGAAGAATTGCGCGCGATCGTCGAAGCGGCGGGGCTGAAAGTGATGCACGTACGCGGGCTCGCCTTCGGGCCGTTGCGGGGCTTTCACCTCTCGGACACTCTCAAGCTCGACTATTTCCTGGTGGCACATGCTTAAGACTCTTCCGCCAATGGGTTCCCCCGCGCAGGCGGGGGTCCCGCCCCGGCCAAGACTCTGGACCCCCCCCAGCGCGGGGGGACACAATGCCCCCTGCCACAAGCTGGCGC
>JANMKS010000247.1:0-1701 GCA_031372155.1 Sphingomonas sp. | reverse complement strand
AGTCCCGCGAAGTCAGCCTGATCTATCGCCATGAGGTTGAGAAAGCGTGCGAGATGGTCGAGCAGTCGCGAGTTGCCGCGGGAGAAATCACGGATCTTCTCGGTCCCGCCGAAACCGATCCAGTCGGGGGCGATGACGCGGTGGCGCGTGGCAAGGGCCGATATGTTGCGATGCCAGGATCTCTCCGCGTTTTCGCCATATCCGCCAGCATGCAAGAGGACCAGAGTCGGGCCGTCACCGGCTTCCCAATAATGAGTTCGAACCCCGTCGACGTACACATCCCGGCTTCGCGTCTTCTCCATCGCAGTTCCAATCTTCGTTCGTCGCATCATCGCTGATGCGCTGTTTCGACCATAGTGTTTCGTTGTCGCTCGTCATGAGAACAGGTGCCAAATGAGGTTCGCCCCGCTGCTGACCGGTGGTTCAGCGGGAGCGACGACCGGGACTGCTCTCGGCGGTGGATGCGGCGAAACGAAAAGCCGACGGCTCGAGCTTGCTGCGAAGCTCGTGAAATACCTTCGCGGCGGTAACACCGGGCCATTTCGGTGGCAGCAGCTCCGTCGGGAGCCCGGGATCGAGGTACGGAAACTTGCGCCATTCGTGAAGCGCGTGGGTGTAGATGATGAACGCCCGCTCGTCGTCGACGGGTCCCCGCTTGAGTGCAGCAAGCCGAGGCGAATGCACGTCGATGAACGCGCTGTACTCCTCGGCAAGGTGCGGGAGGTCCCATGAACGTGATACCAATTCCTCGACATCGCCCAGGCCTTCGTACCTGGCCGTGAACACATCGACATAGGCGTCGAAACCGAGGCTCTTCACACTGGCGAGAACCTCGGGCAGCAAACGCTGCGGGCCGATCCACAGCGCGCTCGATAGGTTGCCGAGCCCGAGCCACATCAGCGTTGATCGCAGCACGTGGCGTTTGTCTCGTTCGTTTTCCGGCATTGAGAACGACAGCAGCACCCAGCCGTCCGCCAGCGAAGCGGGCTCCGTCGAGGCGTAGATGCGACGATCGCCATCGGCAAACAACTCGTCGGCGGTTGGCGTGGTCGCGTAGCCCCGCACGCGTTCGCGGACATCTTGGTGGAGCAATCCTCGGCGCGTCATTCGAGACACCGCTGACCGCACCGCTTGTTCGTCAACTCCCAGTAAACCCATCAGCTTGACGAGATCGCTGACCGCCAGCCATCCGCGAAATTGCGCCGAATAGCGCCCGTACAGGTCGAGGATGAGCGTCTTCGGCCGACGCGTTTCATTCATCAGCAGCTATTTTCGCCGACGAGGCGCCGCTCAGCGCACCAAGGCTCGATCTTCCGACAGCGACTGAGTCTGTGTACGCACTCAGCCTCGCTTCGGCTTCTTCACTGATTCGCACGCCGGGTGCGGTAAGCGACGAGACACCAGGCACCCGCGACAGAATCGCTCGAACGGTGCCATTCCATGTGAGCGCCTTGTAGGGGCACCCGCAGCACATTCCGGTGAAACGCAGATCAACAGCGCCGGCCTCGGAGACATGAACCAGATCGATACCTCCGCCATGCGCACGCAACCGTAGGTTGACTCGAGCGATCTCGTCCGTTAGGAAATCGAGGTCGATCATCGGGGCACCTTGTCGAGTTCGAGCCGTTTACTGGCCAGGTCAATGCCCATCACGCGCGCGAAGTTCTCGCCGAGAATCTTTCGCTTGTCCTCAATAGTGAT
>JANMKS010000430.1:0-1528 GCA_031372155.1 Sphingomonas sp. | reverse complement strand
TGGGCAAATTCATCACGAACAGGCTGGCGTCCGCCATATCGTCGACGTGGAGGAACTCACGCCGCGGGGTTCCCGATCCCCACACGACGACCTCGTCGGCGCCGGTTGTCGAAGCCTCGTGGAACCGTGCCATCAGCGCGGGCAAAACATGCGCGCTGTCGCTTTGGAAATTATCGTTCGGACCGAATAAATTGGTCGGCATGACGCTGCGATAATCGGTGCCATATTGCCGGTTGTAACTCTCGCACAATTTGATCCCCGCGATCTTGGCGATCGCATAGGGCTCGTTGGTCGCTTCAAGCGGGCCGGTCAGCAACGCGTCTTCGCGTATCGGCTGGTCGGCGTCGCGCGGGTAGATGCACGATGAACCGAGGAACAACAGTCGCTCTACGCCTGCTGTATATGCGCCGTGCACGACGTTGCACTGGATCATCAGATTGGTGTGAAGAAATTCCGCCGGATAGGTCATGTTGGCGAGGATGCCGCCGACCTTCGCGGCCGCCAGAATGACCGCGTCGGGCTTTTCATCGTCGAGGAATTGCCGAACGCTCGGCCCATCCAAAAGATCGAGCTCTGCGCGAGTTCGGACAATCACGTCGGCATCGCGAGCTGCCAGCTTTCTGACGATGGCCGAACCCACCATGCCGCGATGACCGGCGACGTAGATGCGCATCGGGAAGCTAGTTTTCGCGCGGGACGGATGATTCATATCCGTGCGCATGGAGAAGCGTCGAGCGCCGCGCCGCGGCGAGATCCGCGGCCATCATTTCGGCGCACATTTCGCGTGCGGTAATCCGCGGTTCCCAGCCCAGCATTTTACGCGCGGCTGTGGCATCGCCGATCAGCGACTGGACCTCGGCTGGGCGGAAATAGCGAGGGTCGACGCGCACGATCGAGTCGCCTGCCTGCAACCGTGTTTCGACCGACCCGTCGACCGTGTCGACGATGCCGACCTCATCCAGCCCAGTGCCCTCGAAACGTAACTTCATGCCGAGTTCTTCGGCCGCCCAGATGATGAACTGCCGGACCGAATGCTGCTGCCCGCTGGCGATCACATAATCGCGCGGTTCGTCCTGCTGCAGCATCAGCCATTGCATGCGCACATAATCCTTGGCGTGGCCCCAGTCGCGCAGCGCATCGAGATTACCGATGAACAGGCAATCTTCGGCGCCCTGGCTGACGTTACACAGGCCGCGCGTAATCTTGCGCGTCACGAAGGTTTCGCCGCGGCGCGGACTCTCGTGATTGAACAGCAATCCGTTGCAGGCATACATGCCGTACGCCTCGCGATAATTGATCGTGATCCAATGCGCGAAAAGCTTGGCTACGCCATAGGGTGAGCGCGGGTGGAACGGCGTGCTTTCGCGCTGCGGGCTTTCCTCTACCTGCCCGAACAGTTCGGACGTCGAAGCTTGGTAGAAGCGACAGCTTTTTTCGAGGCCGAGAAAGCGGATCGCTTCGAGCAGGCGAAGAGCGCCGAGCGCATTGACGTTGGCGGTATATTCGGGCGCTTCAAAACTCACCGCGA
>JANMKS010000180.1:0-2791 GCA_031372155.1 Sphingomonas sp. | reverse complement strand
CTGGGCATCCGCCTCGACAGCGGGGTAATAGGGGGCGGGAACCGCGAAGTCGCCCGTGACGCCGTGATGAACGGGACGACCGTCGCGGTCGGTCAGGCGGACGGCGACGACGGGGCGAGTAACGCCATCGGCAATCAACACTGACTTGTCACGGATGAGCGTGGCGTTGAGCGGGCTCGCCGAAAAGTGGACGCTGCGTGACAGGCGTTCGACAACAATACCGTTCGCGTCGCGGACCTCGGCCGTAAACAGCGTGTCGCGGTCATTCAGGTCGAGCGCGCGCCACAGCGTCACCGCCACGCTGCCGTCGCCGTTCTTGCGCGTGCCGTCGAGCGCGAGCGGGCTTACGGGCTTGCCGTCGGCGAAGAGCGCGACGGTCTGTGTCGGCAGGTGCTTGATCGCGACGCGCACGGCCTTTGTGCGCGGGTTGTGATCGGCTTCGGGGAACAGCCACACGACGCCGGGAGCTTGTCCGGCAAACCAGTCGCGCTCCGCACCGGCGGCGGCGGCTTCAGCGACGGGCTTTGCGCGCTGGGCGGCAACGACAGCAGTCAGGGCGGGATTGACGCCTGCCTGGGCACGGAAATCGACCCGGACGAGCGACCCGCCGCGCCCCTCGACGAAGCGCGAGATCGGGTTGTTGCCGCTACGTGCGTTGCGTACGCAGTCTGCGGGTATCAGGCTGGGGCCGAGCGTTTCGGGCGAGAACTGGACGACGTGCGTTCCGGGCAGGACGCCCTCAAAATGATAGCGGCCGTCGAGATCGGTGACCGCATAGCTGCCGTCCTCGAGCATGACGCGGACCCCGCCAATTCCGTTGGCCTTGTCGGGATCGACGGCGCAACCGCCGTCGGTGATGCGGCCGATAATGGTAACGCGGTCGCCAAGCGTGTCGCGCGCGATGCGGACCATCGAATCCGCGATCGGACTTACTGTGCCGCGGCTGTCGCGCGCCTGGGCACGGTTCATCGTCTGGCCAGCGGGTGCGTCCGGTCGCACTTCGAGGAGATAGGTAAGCGTGCCCGAGGCGCGCACGGCGAGCGGCGGCAGGACAATTGTCAAGTCATGCCCATCACCACTAACCGTATAGGATTGCGGTGCACCATTGTAGCGAACCGAGTTCGTCTTTAGGCGCATGCTGTCGGGCAGGCGGTCAGTCACGGTGACGATGCCGGTGGCGCGCGCGGCGTCGCCGTTGGTAACGACGATGCGATACTGAACCGCATCGCCTGGCATCGCCACCGCAGCCGATGCCGTCTTGCGGATGGTAAGCGCGCCACCGGGACGGTCGAGGGGAACGTCGATGCGAACGGGAGCCGGGTCGTTAATGACAAAGGGAAGGCCGTATGAACCGGCGAAGATGGTGAAGGGCTGTCCATCGGGACGCAACAAGCCCGCCAGTTCGGCGGGTGTGGAGCGCGACGGCGCGGTATACGGGGTGGGTGGACT
Source organism: Sphingomonas sp. (assembly GCA_031372155.1). GTDB lineage: Bacteria > Pseudomonadota > Alphaproteobacteria > Sphingomonadales > Sphingomonadaceae > Sphingomonas_O. The sequence continues at coordinate 1,342 of JANMKS010000180.1, read as the reverse complement.
GACGACGACGCGGTAGCGCCCAGGTGCCACGAACGGAAAGCGGTAATCGCCGGGCGGGAAAGTGTAGCTGGCTCCGCTTGCGTCGGTGATGGTCGAGCCGGTCACGATCGTCGCGGGAAAGCGCGAGACGGCATCGTCGCCGAACACGATGGCTGGCTGACCGGTCGCATCGTCGATCAGCGTGACGGTGACCCCGGCAACGGGCACGCCGTCGGCGCTGTCGAAGACGATGCCGAAAGGGTCGACAAGCACTTGCAACGGCGAACTCGCGATGAGCGACCCGTCTTGGGGGCGAGTGGACGCGAGATTAAGGGTGTCGCCGGGCTGCAACGAAAGCTGGCAGTCACCACGTATCGGCGTAGGAGGAACCGCAGCGGTTCGTATAACGCCGACGAAGAGTGACGTGTTGACGCCTGTCTCTTGCAAGACCAGCGTTTCCGCGTCGCCGCCCGGGGTTGTCAGCGTAATGCTGAGCATGTCGATGGCGTCAGCGCGGATATTGTCGGCGGCTGATGTGATGCCGACAATCAGTGGCTCTCCCGCCCGAATTTGTTGCGTGCGTTCGACCGAAGCGGGATCGCGCGCGGTGCCTGCAAAGGCACCTTCGAGGACGACAGGCACGTCGCCGCTGGTGCCGCGACAAATGGTCGCAGGGACGGGAAGCCGTTCCGCGTTCGGATCGCCGGAGAACTGGAACGTCGCGAGCGACAGTGTCGGGCTGGGACGTTCGACGACCAGATCGACGCGGTTTGAGTTGCGGACGATCGTGGAGGCACCAACGGTCCACTGGAGCTGGGCAATATTGCTGACCGTCTGGGCAAGCGACGGCGACGCCCCCACGGCGGCCATGGCGGCGAGGGTGACGACGACCGCCTTCAGATGTTTGACCCCAGCCCGCATCAATAATCCAATTGGGGCGACCGACCGACCCGGCCGATCGACCGAAGCGTCAATTTATCGTTGTTCGGAAGTACAAGGTCCGGGTCGCGCCGGCCGCGACCGATGCGATCGTCCCGGAGACCGCTCCCGCCGCGAACGCGCCTCCAGCTGTACCGTCAAGGTTACAGACCCCGGCAGTGACCGTGCCATTCAGGAATATGCCGTAGCCTGCATCAAAGGTCGTCTGCGCGGGAACCGGATCGCTGATCGCAACGCTGTTCGCGGCTGCACCGCCCGCAGCATTGGTTACCTGAATACAATATTCGACGACCGAGCCCGGAATGAGCTTCGGATTGGTGGTCCCGTTGAGCGGATCGGAGACGATCCGGCTGATCTTGTTCACCGTCAGCGTGGCGGCGGACACCGTATAGTCGTCCTTTGCCGAAAACTGGCCATCGCGCGC
>JANMKS010000172.1:0-2579 GCA_031372155.1 Sphingomonas sp. | reverse complement strand
GCGAACTCGTGCGGATAGGCACAGATCGGGAGGTCCGTGCGATAGACGCTGTTGAGCTCGGTCGGGTCGGGATGCACATGCACCAGCGTCTGTTCGGGATGATCGGGCGTGATCAGCGTATAGCCGTCGGTCGTTGCCTCCCCCAGTCGTGCGCCGACGCAAAGGATCAGGTCGGCGGCCTTGATTCGCTCGACGAGCTTCGGATTGGGACCATAGCCGAGGTTGCCGGCATAGACCGGTGAGGCGTTGTCGATCGCGTCCTGACGACGAAAAGCCGTGGCAACGGGAATGCCCAGCCGGCCCGCAAAGATCGAAAAATAATGTGCGGCTCCTGCGTCCCAGCCCGCGCCGCCGATAATGGCGACTGGCGCGCAGGCATCCTTCAACAGCGCGAATACGGCCTCCATCGCCGCCCCGTCGGGATCCTGTTCGGGCGGCGAAATCCGGGGGCGATCGCGCGCCTCGACCTGGTCGCACAGCATGTCCTCGGGGAGCGCGAGCACGACGGGCCCCGGCCGCCCTGACATCGCAGTCGCATAGGCACGCGCGACATATTCGGGAATACGCGCCGCATCGTCGATCCGCGCGGCCCATTTGCACAGGGGCGCGAACATCGCGCTGAAATCAACTTCCTGAAAACCCTCGCGATCGCGCATCCCGCGGTCGACGTCGCCGATGAACAGGATCATCGGCTGCGAATCCTGCATCGCGACGTGGACGCCGATGCTCGCGTTGGTCGCGCCGGGACCGCGCGTGCAGAAAGCAACGCCCGGGCGCCCGGTCATCGCACCGTCGGCGCACGCCATGAAGCCGACGCCCCCCTCCTGCCGGCACGTCACCGTCTGGATCTGCGGTGTGTCGTGAAGCGCGTCGAGTACGGCAAGAAAACTCTCGCCGGGCACATGAAAGATGCGATCGCACCCCTGCAGGACGAGCTGATCGACGAGAATGCGGCCACCGTTGCGCTGAGTCATGCAAATCCCCGTAGCCGCATCGTCATGTTCTTGAAAAGGTCAGGTGTCAGCCGACGGCATTTGTTTCACCTGCGGGCTTGCAGGCGATGCCGCAGCATCACGCCGTATGGATCGCCTTCGTGAACAGGTAGCTATCGAGTCCCTCGCTCCCACCTTCGCTGCCGAAGCCTGAATCCTTGACGCCGCCGAACGGTGCGTCGGCGGTCGAGATCGCGAAGCTGTTGATGCCGACCATCCCGGCCTCGATCGCGTCGCCGAGCAGGTTTGCGCGGCGTCCGTTTTCGGTGAACGCGAATGCGGCAAGGCCATAAGGCAGGCGATTGGCCTTTTCGATGGCGTCGTCGAACGCATCGAACCTCGCCGTCACCGCCACCGGACCGAACGGTTCGTTCGACATGATGTCAGCGCTGTCGGGCACATCGGCAAGCAAGGTCGGCTGAAAGAAGAAGCCTTCACCGCCGCGTTCGCCGCCTGTCATGACGCGTGCGCCCTTTGCCTTTGCGTCCTTGACGAGAGCACCGATTGCGTCGGGGCGACGGACGTTGGCGAGTGGCCCCATCTTCGTCGAGGCTTCGAGCCCGCTTCCGGTTGTGACGTTCGCCGCGCGCTTGGCAAAGCCGTCGAGGAACGCATCGTAGATGCCTGACTGGACGTAGAACCGTGTCGGCGAGACACAGACTTGCCCCGCGTTGCGAAACTTTTGCGGGACGACCATGTCGAGGGTTTTTTCCAGGTCGCAGTCATCGAAGATCAGCACCGGCGCATGCCCGCCCAGTTCCATCGTAACCCGTTTCAGGCCGTCGCCCGCCAGCTTCATCAGGTGCTTGCCGACCGGGACCGAGCCGGTGAAGCTCACCTTGCGAATAACGGGTGAAGCGATGAGGTGGCGGCTGATCGTGTCGGGCACGCCGAACACCATCTGGCAGACGCCCGCCGGCAGTCCCGCGTCGATCAGGCAGCGCATCAGCGCCGATGTGCAGCCCGGCGTCTCCTCGGGCGGCTTGGCAATTACCGAACAGCCCGCCGCCAATGCCGGCGCCAGTTTCTTGGCAAGGAGATAGACCGGGAAGTTCCACGGGCTCAGTGCGGCGACCGGCCCGACCGGCTGTTTGATGACGATAGAGCGCTGTCCGGTCGGGCGCACGAGGACGCGGCCGTAATTGCGCTTGGCTTCCTCGGCATACCAGTCGAACATCGCGGCCGACCCGGCGATCTCTCCACGCGCCTCGGCAAGCGGTTTGCCCTGCTCCAGGGTCAGCAAGCGTGCGATCTCCTCCGACCGCTCACGAAGCAGCGCCGCCGCCTTTCGCAGGATCGCGCCGCGCGCGTCCACATCGGTCGCCCGCCACAGCTTGAAGCCCTTGTCCGCGGCCACAAGCGCCTCGTCGAGATCGGCGGCAGTCGCCACCGGCACGGCGGCAATCGTGTCGCCGGTGGCAGGATTGACGACGGCGTGCGCGTCGCGGCCTTCGCCGACGCGCCAGCTGCCATTGATGAAAAGTGCGAGGTCGGCGTTGTACTCGGTCACTGCGAAACCTTTCGAAAGATGACGCGCCTGTAGGACGTGCTAGCATGACGCGCAAAGCGGAGAGTGAACAAATGCCC
>JANMKS010000166.1:0-2116 GCA_031372155.1 Sphingomonas sp. | reverse complement strand
TTTGCGCTCATCGGTCTGGTCGATCCATACGGCGTGGCGCTGTGAAAACGTGCCGCGTCCCGAATCCTGACCCGACAGGCGGACGCCATACCCTTCCGAGAGCAACGATCCGAAGGCACGGGCTTCACCCGTCGCCCAGTCGAAATCGGCGCCGCTAGCGAACATATTGCGCTTGGCATCGAGGACGCGGTTCAGCGTCGGGTGGATGGTGAGATCGCCGGGCACCGTCGTCAGCGTGCGGCCGAGACCGTCAAACAGTTTCTTCTCGATGCCCGTCTCGACATTGCGCCGCGCGGTTTCGGGATCGGCGGGCTTGTGCAGCCCTGCCCAGCGCCCGCCGAACCAGTCGGCGTGGTTCGCCTTGTAATTTGCACCTGCTTCGAATTCGCTTTCGAGCATCTGCGTGAAGCGCATCGTGTGTTCGGCGGCCCAGTCCTTATCGATCACGCCTTCACCGACGAGGCGCGTGCCGTAGACATCGCTGACGCCGGGATGCGACTTGATCGTCTTGTACATCAACGGCTGCGTGAAGCTCGGTTCGTCGCCTTCGTTATGGCCAAAGCGGCGGTAGCACCACATGTCGATGACAATGTCGCGGTGAAAACGCTGGCGGAATTCGATCGCCATCTTGCAGGCGAAGGTGACCGCTTCCGGATCGTCGCCGTTGACGTGAAAGATCGGTGCCTGGACGCCCTTCGCCACGTCGGACGGATAGGGGGAGGAGCGCGCGAACTGCGGGCTGGTCGTGAAACCGATCTGATTGTTGATGATGAAGTGAATGCAGCCGCCGGTGTTGTACCCGCGCACCCCCGAAAAGCCGAGGCATTCCCACACGATCCCCTGGCCGGCGAACGCGGCGTCGCCGTGAAGCAGGACGGGCAGAACCTGGACGTGATCCTCCAGATCGCCGCGGTCGGTCTGGATCGCACGCGCCTTGCCGAGCACGACCGGGTCCGCAGCTTCGAGATGCGAGGGATTGGGGACAAGGCTCATGTGAACCTTGATCCCGTCGAACTCGCGATCGGTCGAAGTGCCCAGATGGTACTTTACGTCACCCGAACCGCCGACATCGTCTGGGTTCGCGCTGCCCCCCGAAAACTCATGGAAGATGACGCGGTAGGGTTTGGCCATCACGTTGGCGAGCATGTTCAGCCGTCCGCGGTGCGCCATGCCGTACACGATCTCGCGAACGCCGAACTGGCCGCCATATTTAATGATCGATTCGAGCGCGGGGATCATTGCCTCGCCGCCGTCGAGTCCGAAGCGCTTCGTGCCGACAAATTTCTTTCCGAGAAACTTTTCCCATTGCTCGGCCTCGATGACTTTCGCCAAAATCGCCTTCTTGCCTTCCGGGCTGAAGTTGATCGCCTTGTCCTTGCCCTCCATGCGCTCCTGCAGGAAGCGGCGCTCTTCGACGTCGCCGATGTGCATGTATTCGAGGCCGACATTGCCGCAGTAATTCGTGCGCAGGATGTCGACAATTTCGCGAAAAGTCGCGGTCTGAAGACCAAGCGCGCCGCCGAGGTAAACCGTGCGGTCCAGGTCACCGTCGGCAACATCGAAAAACTTGGTGTCGAGGTCGGCAGGGAGGGTGCGGTTGCTGAGACCCAGAGGATCGAGATTGGCCGCAAGATGCCCGCGAACCCGATAGGTGCGTATGATGAGCATCGCCTTGATCGCGTCTGCAGCGGCGCGCTTCAGTTCGTCCTCCGAAACCGGAGTGCCGCCCTTTGCCGCTGCCGTCTTGATCGCGACCGCCATCTGCGTCGGGTCGAGCGCCGCTGTCAGGTCATCACGGTCGAGCGGCGGCCAATTGGGGCGCGCCCAACTCGGACCGGCTTCGTGTTCGGCTTCGAAAGTCTGATTTCCGAGACCCATCCGCCTCTTCCTTTCAATTTTCGTCATCCCGGGCTTGGCCCGGGATCCCGCTTCTTTGCCACACGCGCCGGGAAGAAGCGCAACCCGGCTGGAGGCCGGGGTGACGGTAAAACTACCCGTTCAACAAAGCCTTCAACGTCGTGCCCAATTCACTCGGCGACGGCGAAACCTTGATGCCCGCCGCTTCCATCGCCGCAATCTTGTCCTCCGCGCCGCCCTTGCCGCCGGATACGATTGC
>JANMKS010000157.1:0-5223 GCA_031372155.1 Sphingomonas sp. | reverse complement strand
GCGATCGGCTTCACCATATCCTTGCGCCACAACGACTTGTGGTCGGGATGATGCTTCATCGTGAAGGGCATTCGCAGTCCCAGATATTCGAGCCACATGACAATGCCCGAAAGAATCGTCCCGAGCGTCGCACCGAATTTTGAGATGATCGGCGAGAAGTTGCGTACCATGCGCAGCTCCCTTTCGACCCAGCTTGAGCGGTAGCGATCGGCATAGCCCACGAGTTCGTCCGACTGCCGACCGGCAGCAAGCGCCTCGGCTGCGGCCTCGGCCGCCATCATCCCCGACTTCATTGCAGTGTGCGTGCCCTTAATCCGGGGCACGTTCAGAAAACCTGCGGTGCAGCCGATAAGGGCACCGCCCGGAAACGCCAGTTTCGGAAGCCCCTGCCAGCCGCCGTCACAAATCGCACGAGCGCCGTAAGATACGCGGCGTCCCCCCTGCAATATGGCCGCAATCGAGGGGTGGTGCTTCCAGCGCTGGAATTCCTCGAAGGGAGACAGGAATGGATTCTTGTAGTTCAGCCAGACGACATAGCCGATCGCGACCTGGTTGTTGACCTGGTGATAAATAAACGAGCCGCCGAAACCGTCCGCTTCACCGATTGGCCAGCCCTGAGTATGAATGACGCGTCCCGGCACATGTTTGACGGGGTCGATGTCCCAAAGCTCTTTGAGCCCGATCCCATAGACTTGCGGTTCGCAATTCGCTTCAAGGTCGAACTGGCGCTTGAGCTGCTTGGTCAGGTGACCGCGCGCGCCTTCTGCAAAGAAGGTGTATTTTGCATGCAGTTCGAGGCCCGGCTGATAATCCGCCTTGTGCGTGCCGTCGCGGGCGACGCCCATGTCACCGGTCGCGACCCCTTTGACCGAGCCATCCTCGTTGTAGAGGATCTCCGCCGCCGCAAAGCCGGGAAAGATCTCGACACCCAAACCTTCTGCCTGCTCTGCAAGCCAACGACACAGATTGCCCAGCGATCCGGTGTAGGTACCCTTGTTGTGGAGGAAAGGCGGGGTGATCCAGTGCGGGATCGAAAACTTGCCCTTTTTCGTGAGCACCCAATGTTGATTGTCAGTCACCGGCACGTCGGCCAGCGAACAGCCACTCGTCCGCCATTCGGGCAGCAATTCATCAAGCGCGCGCGGATCGACGACAGCACCGGACAAGATATGGGCGCCGACTTCCGACCCCTTTTCAAGAATGCAAACCGACAAGTCGGCGTTGACCTGTTTCAAGCGGATCGCGGCAGCAAGCCCGGCGGGTCCAGCACCGACGATCACGACGTCATAGGGCATTGCTTCGCGTTCGCTCATCACACTTTCCTTTCGCCGCGTGCGCGTCACGGCCTGCCCATCAAGCCTCTCACAACGATTGACGCTTGCGTCAACATCCGGTTCTATTCAGCGTTATGGGAGCGGAGCTTCAGAATTTCGAGGTGGATACCGCCGCTAGCCTGCTTGCATGGTGGCGCGACGCGGGCGTGGACGTGGCAGTCGGCGAAGAACCGCACAACTGGCTGGGTGCACCCGCCGCAAAATCGCGCCGCACGTCGGTCTCTGCCGTCGGGCCGAAAGCGGGTTTTCCGTCGACGCATGCGGCATTCGTCGAATGGCTGAAGACGGCCGACCTGCCCGACGCTGGACCTTCGCTTCGGCGGGTCGGACCTTCGGGCAGTCCTGCAAGCAGTTTCATGGTCCTTGCCGACATGCCCGACACGAACGATGTCGAGGCGGGGAAATTGATGTCGGGCGAACTGGAAGTGTTGTTCGACGATATGCTTGGGGCACTGTCGCTCGCGAGGAACTCGATTTATCTGGCGACGCTTTCTCCCGGTCGCCCGCCGACGGGAAGAATCGGCGGCGATGCCATGCAGCGGTACGCCGACATCGCGCGGCATCACATACGCCTCGTCGGCCCCAAAAAGCTCTGGCTTATGGGAACTGCGGCGAGCCGTGCCTTGCTCGGGATGGCGGACGCCGAAGCGAAGGGCCGGTTACATTCCATTAACCTTGATGGGGCCACAATCGAGGTTATCGCTACGGCCCACCCGCGAAGCTTCGAGTCCGTGCCGGGCAGCAAGCGCGCGGCGTGGATTGAAATGCAGAGATTGATCACGAAGGACCATGCGTGAACGCCAAGATCGCTTTCGCTTCGCTGCTGCTGGCATCTTCCGCAGTGCCTTCGCTTGCTCAGGCCGATGCCGCGATTGCATCGTTCGCGAACGCGCAGCTTCCCGTGCAACTGGGGCCGAACGCCCGAACGCTGTATCGCGAGATATTTGCAGCCATCGATGCGCGCGACTGGGACGCCGCAGCGGCAAAGCTTGCCGCGATGGACGAAGGACCGCTGCATCCGCTGGCCCGTGCCGTCATCTACACAGCAAAGGGTTCGGCAAAGGTCGAAGCGCCTGAACTGGTCAATCTTGCGGCCAATGCTCCCGACCTGCCGCAGGCGCCTGCGCTGATCCGGCTCGCCGGGTCTCGCGGTGCGACGACGGTGCCGCTGCTGCCCGAGGTGCGTGACCTGACCTGGCTCGGCACTTCGCCCCGCCGCGGACGGGTCGCGTCGACGGGGGATCAAAGCGGGATCGCAAACGACATCCTGCCGCTGATCAAGGACGATCGCCCGATCGATGCCGAGGCGGTCCTGATCTTGTCCGAGGATCGCCTTTCACCAGAGGCGCGGACCGAATGGCGTCAACGCGTGGCCTGGTCGTATTTCCTGACCGGAGACGACGCCGGGGCACGCACGCTCGCAACGCAGGCACGGAGCGGAAGCGGCGAGTGGGCTGCGATGTCCGATTGGGTCGTGGGCCTGGCGGCGTGGCGTCAGAAGGATTTCGGGGCGGCATCGGACGCTTTTGCATCGGTGGCGCGGCGTTCGTCCGACCCCGAGATGATCGCCGCGGGCCACTACTGGGCGTCGCGTGCCGATATGGCGGCGCACCAGCCCGACCGCGTGCAGCCGCATCTGCGCAGCGCGGCGCGGCTGGAGGAAACGTTCTATGGCATGCTCGCGCAAGCGGCGATGGGCCTGTCGCCGCTGCGCGATGACGACGGCAGTGCGGCGATCCGCAAGGTCGCCGAGCGGCCGAACGTGCGAGCCGCGCTCGCGCTTGCCGAGATCGGGCAGAGCGATCGCGCGGACGAGTTGATCCGCTGGCAAGCGCGCATCGGGGTTCCGACCGAGCACGCCACGTTGACAGCGATTGCAGGGAAACTGAACCTTCCGTCGACGCAGCTCTACCTCGCACACAATGGACCGATCGGGGCGCGGACGACGATCGAGGGGCGCTATCCGATGCCGGCTAACTGGTCGCCCGACGGCGGCTGGCGAGTCGACCGTGCGCTCGTCTTTGCACACGCCCTTCAGGAATCGCGGTTTCAGGTGAATGCGACGTCGCCTGCGGGCGCGCGCGGCCTGATGCAGGTGATGCCGGGAACCGCACAGATGATAGCACGGCGCAAGGGAGCGGATTTCGCCGGATCGCTCGGCACGGCATCGACCAACATGGAATATGGCCAAAGCTATATCGAGCAGCTTCGCGACATGAGCCAGACCGGCGGCCTGCTGCCCAAGGTCATCATGGCGTACAATTGCGGGCCCGCGCCGCTCGACCGCTGGAATGCCCGTGGCGAAGAAACGAATCGCGACCCGCTGATGTATATCGAGAGTATCCCGTATTGGGAGACTCGTGGATATGTGACGATCGTGCTCCGCAATTACTGGATGTATCAGCAGCAGGCGGGCGCGAAGACCGAAAGCCGGACCGCGCTGGTTCAGGGATTGTGGCCCCGCTTTCCCGGCATGACCGGCGCGAGTTCGGTCCGGCTTACGCGTTAGTCACGCAAGCATGATCGACGAGACCGCGACGTTCCTTCCCGTTCGGATTGCGGTCCTGACAATTTCGGATACGCGAACGTCCGCCGACGACCGCTCGGGCGACAGGCTGGTCGAACTGCTGACTGGGGCGGGCCATGCGCTTGCCGACCGCGCCATTGTCCGCGACGACGTTGAGGCCATTGTCGCGCGCGTCCACATCTGGATCGACGATCCTGACGTCGATTGCGTGATCACCACCGGAGGCACCGGTGTTACCGGACGCGACGTGACGCCCGAAGCGTTGGGACGGCTTGGCGGCAAAGACATTCCGGGGTTCGGCGAACTGTTTCGGTGGCTTTCGTTTCAGAAGATCGGGACATCGACGATCCAGTCTCGTGCGTGCGCGGTCGTGGTACGCGGAACCTATGTATTCGCGCTTCCGGGATCTACCGGCGCCGTCGCAGACGGTTGGAACGGCATTCTGTCGACGCAACTCGACAGTCGCCACCGGCCCTGCAATTTCGTGGAACTGATGCCGAGGCTGCGCGAGGTTTGACGCGAATGTTCTTTTAATGTTCCAGGTTTTTGCTACACTCCCCGGGTGGCTGGCTCTCGCGCAATCAGGGGTGCAACCCTCAACGAAGTAAGCAACCGCTTCGGGCTGGCCGGGCGGTTGCCGGATGGCGACTGGCTCGACGAGCGCGAAGGGCTGGGCGAAGCGCCGGTGCCGGTGCGGACGTCGGTGACGGTCGAACATCCGCGGACGATCATCACACGCAACCAGTCGCCCGACGTCCCCTTCGACAGGTCGATCAACGCGTATCGCGGGTGCGAGCACGGCTGCATCTATTGCTTTGCACGGCCGACGCACGCGTATCACGATCTGTCGCCGGGTATCGATTTCGAAACAAAGCTGTTCGCCAAGCCCGACGCCGCGGTGCTGCTGCGCGCCGCACTGGGCAAGGCGTCATACGACTGCGCGCCGATCGCAATGGGCACGAACACCGACCCGTATCAGCCGATCGAACGCGAGTGGAAAATCACGCGGCAGTGCATCGAGGTGCTGTCTGAGTGCGACCACCCGTTGATGATAACCACCAAGTCCGACCGCGTGACGCGCGACATCGACCTGTTGGGTCCGATGGCGGCGAAGGGCCTGACATCGGTGATGGTGTCGGTCACGTCGCTCGACCCGAAGATCGCGATGACGCTCGAACCCCGCGCGCCGGCGCCCAAACGCAGGCTGGAGGCCATCCGGCAGCTGGCCGATGCGGGCATTCCGGTGCAGGTTTCGGTATCTCCGCTGATTCCCGCCATCACCGATCACGAAACCGAAGCGATCATCGAAGCGGCAGCGGCGGCGGGCGCGACGCGATGTTCGTTTATTCCGGTGCGTTTGCC
>JANMKS010000150.1:0-6151 GCA_031372155.1 Sphingomonas sp. | reverse complement strand
CCCGTCATCCTTTCGGGGGGTTCGGGCACTCGGTTATGGCCAATGTCACGCGAGGACAGGCCGAAGCAATTCCTGCCGCTGACCAGCGACCGCACCATGTTCCAGATGACGCTGGACCGCGTTTCGGACGCGGACATATTTGCACCACCCGTCATCGTGGCCAATGCGCGGCACGCAGACCTTATCGAACGACAGAGCGAGGGGCGCGATGCGTCGTTGATCTTCGAACCGATGGCACGAAACACAGCGCCCGCCATCGCGCTCGCGGCGTTTGCCGCAGATGCCGGAGCTGCGCTGCTGGTGATGCCGAGCGACCATGTGATTGCCGACGAGCCCGCGTTTCTGAACGCAATTGCCCGCGCAATGCCGCTGGTCGAGCGCGGCTGGCTCGTCACGTTCGGCATCGAACCCGACGCTCCCGAAACCGGGTACGGGTATATGCGCGTCGGCGAGGAAATCGCACCAGGCGCGCACCGCGTGGCGCGGTTCATCGAAAAGCCCGACCGCGCGGCGGCGGAGACAATGATCGCCAGCGGCGACCATGTCTGGAACGGAGGCATATTCCTGTTCCGGTCCGACGCTTATCTGCGCGCGCTCGAACAGTTCGCGCCTGCGATGCACGAAGCGGCGAAAGCTGCGATGCAAGCCGCGGAACATGACGGTCGAAGGGTGCTGCCCGACGCTGCATGCTTTTCCGCATCGCCATCCGAATCGATCGACTACGCCGTCATGGAAAAGGCGGAACGTGTCGCGGTGGTACCCGTTTCGATGGGATGGTCGGACGTGGGAAGCTGGGATGCGCTGCACGCAATCGGTGCCGATCATGACGGCAGCGCGCACGTGGGCGACGTCATCGCGCTGGACACGCAGAATTGCCTGCTCCGAAGCGACGGCATCCGCATCGCGGCCGTCGGCGTCAGCGACCTGATCGTGGTGGCGAGCGGGGACAGCGTGCTTATCATGCCGCGTGGCCAAAGTCAAGACGTCAAGCGGATCATCGCCGAATTGAAAGTGCGCGAATAGTGGCGGGGCGCTGGCCTTCGGTCCTGTGGCTTGTGCGACATGGCCAGAGCGCTGGCAACGTTGCGCGCGATGAAGCCGACGCCGCAGGACACACAAGGATCGCGCTTTCGAGCCGCGACGTCGATGTACCGCTGTCACCGCTCGGCGAAGAACAGTCCGTCACACTCGGTCACTGGTTCGCCGAAGGCCATGAGGAGGGCCGACCCGAAATCGTGCTCGCCTCTCCTTATCGAAGGGCCGTGCAGACCGCGCACCTGTTTCGAGATGCCGGCGGCAACTGCTTGGGGCGTCTGGCTGCACGGCGAAGCGGGACGCCTCATCGGCGAGACACTGGGTCCGATCGGTTTTCTCGCACGAGACCTGCTGTTGCCGATCCCGCGCCTGATGTGGGCCTCGGCACCGCGCGCTCCGATCGGCTTCGCCTAGAGCGGATTAATCGCGGAGCAGTTCGTTGACGGCTGTCTTTGCCCTCGTCTGGGCGTCGACGCGTTTCACGATGACCGCGCATGACAGGCTGGGGCCCGGCGATCCGTCTGGCAACGGCTTACCGGGCAGAGATCCCGGAACCACGACCGAATAGGCGGGCACGCGGCCAACGAATATCTCACCCGTCGTCCGGTCGATAATCTTCGATGTCGCGCTTAGGAAAACGCCCATCGAGAGCACCGCGCCGCGTTCGACGATCACGCCCTCGACCACCTCGCTCCGCGCGCCGATGAAACAGTCGTCCTCGATGATCACGGGATTGGCTTGAAGCGGCTCCAGCACGCCGCCGATGCCGACACCGCCCGACAAATGAACGTTCCTGCCGATCTGTGCACAGCTACCCACCGTAGCCCAGGTATCGACCATTGTTCCTTCGTCGACCCAGGCACCGATGTTGATGAAACTCGGCATCACGATTGCGTTCTTGCCGATGTGGCAGCCGCGCCGGACGACCGCGCCCGGTACAATGCGAAATCCCGCGCCGCGAAAGTCGTCCGCTCCGCCCCACGGCGCAAATTTAGAGGGCACCTTGTCCCACCACTTCGCGCCGTTCGGTCCCTCGCTCAGGAAATTGTCGTTCAGGCGAAAGTAGAGCAGCACCGCTTTTTTCAGCCACTGGTTGACGCGCCAGCCGCCGTTGCCGTCGGGTTCAGCCACGCGGGCGGTTCCACAGTCGAGGCGGAGCATGGCTTTCTCGACAGCGTCGCGGACTTCGCCTTGGATCGACACATTGATAGTCTCGCGCACGTCCCAGGCGGCGTCGATCGTTGCTTCCATGCTCATGCTTTGATCCCCAGAATCTCGTTCAGCCAGTCACCGAGGTCAGCGGTGCGGTAATCAACGAACGACGGGCAAGCTTCACCCCCCGCCTGTTCCGACCCGTTATCGACCCAAAGCGTCGTCATGCCCAATGCCTTGGCTGGTGCAAGGTTACGCACCATGTCCTCCGCGAACAGCGCCTTCGTTGGACCGATATTCCAGCGTTCGCACATTGCCGCATAGCTTTGCGGGGCGGGCTTCGGCACATAATCCATTGCGTGGATGTCGTGAATCGCCTCGAAGCTCTTGTCGAGGCCAAGCTTTTCGAGGACGCGCGCTGCATAATCGACGTCGCCATTCGTGAAGACGAGCTTTCGTCCGGGAAGCGCGCCGATGGCATCGACCATGCGCTTGTCGTGCCGGATGCGGTCGAGCGCGATGTCATGCACGAAATCGAGGAACTCGCGCGGATCGGTGCCGTGCGTCGCCATCAAGCCTGACAGGGTCGTACCATGTTCGCGGAAATAGGATTTCTGCACGCGCCGTGCTTCCACGGCGTCGCAACCAAGGAGATTCTGGATGAAACAGCCCATCCTTTCGTCGATGAGAGCGAAGAGATCGGCACCCGCTGGATATAAAGTGTTGTCGAGGTCAAAGATCCACGCATCGACATGGGCAAGGGCGGGCAGCATGGTCGGGCCTTAGCCCCGGCAGTCGACACCGCAAGGCGTTAATCTTGGCACAAGGCGTTGCCACCTATAGGCCATGGGCATTGGGACTGGGGATTGGCTGCATGCGGAAGTTTCTGTTGATCGGGTCCGCGCTGCCCCTGATCGTGCTGGCGGGTTGCGGAGGAGGAGGAGGTGTCGGATCGACGCCAGCGCCGCCCGTCGCGGTCACGCCTGCGCCGCCACCCCCACCACCACCTCCACCGCCACCGCCGTCGGTCAATTACGACACGGCCGAATACGCACGATCGAACGCGGCCGTGCAGGCGCAGGCGCTGTCGGCGTATCAGGCCGGCGCCACCGGAGCCGGTGTCATCGCGGCCGTCATCGACAGCGGCATCGATCTGAACAGCGCGGAGTTTACCGGCAAGATAAGCCCGCTGTCCGCCGACCTCGCGGGGGCGCGGGGGCTTCAGGACGAGGGCGGGCACGGCACCGCCGTCTCTGGCGTCCTGCTGGCCGCGAGGAACGACATCGGCATTCAGGGCGTGGCCTTCGGCGCGACGCTGCTGGTGGCGCGGACCGATACGCCGGGAAGCTGCACGGAACCATCCACCAGCGATTCGGGGTGCTCGCACAACGACAACGCCATCGCGCGCGGCGTCGACCTGGCGGTCACGGCAGGCGCACGCGTCGTCAACATTTCTTTGGGCGGTTCGCCCGCAAACGCCAATCTGCGTGCGGCGATCGGACGCGCGACCGCAGCGGGTGTAATCATCGTCATTTCGGCGGGAAACGATGGAGTCGACGACCCGACTGCGGCGGTCAATCCCGACCCCCTTGCCCAGATTGCGATCGACCCGATTTCGCGCGGCCTGGTTCTGATTGCCGGGGCGACCAATTCGTCGAAGGTTCTGGCGGACTTTTCCAACAAGGCAGGCAACAGCGCCGCCTATTATCTGACCGCGCTCGGCGTGCGGGTCCGCTCGAACGATGAAACGGGCGTCGCTTACCTTTACGGCGGCACGTCCTTCTCCGCGCCGGTCGTGGCCGGTGCCGTGGCTCTGCTCGCACAAGCATTTCCAAACCTGTCCGCAACCCAGATCGTCGACCTGCTCTTGCGGACAACGACCGACCTGGGGACGGCAGGGACCGACACCACCTATGGCCGTGGAGAGCTCAACCTCGCGCGTGCCTTCGCTCCGCAGGGATCGACGACGCTTCCCGGCTCGGCCGTTCCGGTTTCGCTGGCGGCGAACGGCACGCTGTCGTCGGCAATGGGGGACGCCGGGCGGTCGGGAATGCGCGTTGCCATTCAGGACAGCTATGGCCGCGATTACAGCATCGACCTGTCGTCCACGCTGGGACGCGCACCAAAAGTTCGACAGCTCTCAGCGGCACTGACCGACGACAGGCGCCAACTGAGCGGAGGCAGCGGAGCGACTTCGCTTGCCGTCTCGGTGGCGCAGGACGTACCGCGCGGGCTGATGCTGTCGGGCGCAGAAGCGCAAGGCGCGCGGGCGCTGGCGGGATCGGTGGCGACGCGGATCGGGCGCGACACGAAGCTCGCGCTCGGCTTTGCACGAGGGAGCGATGCGCTCGACGCGGCGCTCTCCGAACGCGTGGCTCCGGCGTTTCTGGTCAGTCAGGATCAATCGGGTTTCGACCTTGCGCCGATGCAGGCCTTCGCCGTGCGTCACGGGCTGGCGGGCATTGCCGTAACGCTGACGGCGGAGAGCGGTGCGATGCGGCTTTGGGAGCGGAGCGAGCTTGGTCCGCTTGGCGACCGTTATCGCCGCTATGGCTATGGCAATGTCGCAGTTGGGCTGGATGGCGGTTTCGGCCCGGTGTCGCTGAGCGGACGACTGTCGCGGATGAATGAGAGCGAGACGGTGCTCGGCGCGCGCTTCGCCAACGCGCTAGCGGGGGGCGGGGCGGAGAGCTGGTTCGCGAGCGCGAGCGCGGTCTTGAAGCCCGTGCGCGATTGGCAATTGAGTGGTCAATTCCGGCGCGGGTGGACCTCCATCCCCGGTGCCGCCGGACGCGAAAGCTCGACATTGAACAGCCAGTCGCTGGCGTTCGACGTCGCCCGGAAATCGCTGTTCCACGCCGGCGACAGCCTTGCCGTGCGCTGGTCGGAGCCGCTGCGTGTCACATCGGGCGGGCTGACGCTGATCGACGGGCAGGCGATCGGCCTGGCTCCGGCAGGGCATGAGCGCGACCTGGAGGCGGTCTATGCCCGGCTGCTGGGGCCGGGCTGGTTGACGGTCAACAGTTACTGGCGGCAGCAGCCGAACAATTTCGCGCTCGCGCCCGACGATCTGGGCATGGCGGTGCGGTATTCGTTCGGCTTCTAGACGGTAAAGCTCTCACCGCAGCCGCACGCACCCTTGGCATTCGGATTCTCGAACACGAAGCCCGCCGTGAAATCGTCCTCGACCCAGTCCATCTGGCTGCCGATCAAATAGAGGATCGAGCCGCCGTCGACATAGAAGGTGCCGCCGGGCGTTTCGATCTTCTCGTCGAACGGGACGGCTTGGCTGACATAGTCGACCGAATAGGCGAGGCCCGAACAGCCGCGACGCGGCGTCGAGAGCTTGACTCCGATCGCGTCCGACGGTGCCTTTGCCATCAGGTCTGCGATGCGCTGTTCAGCCGAGCGGGTCAGCGTCAGCGCGGCGGGACGAACACGCGTGGCCATCTAGAGCATCCCCAGTTCGAGCTTTGCCTCGTCGGTCATCTTGCCCGGATCCCATGGCGGATCCCAGACCAGATTGACCTCCGCCACGCCGACGCCGGGGACTGCTCCGACGCGCATTTCAACCTCCATCGGCATCGATTCGGCGACGGGGCAATTGGGCGTGGTCAGCGTCATGTTGACCGACACGTGCCCCTCGTCGACCTCTACCCCATAGATCAATCCCAGGTCATAGATGTTAACCGGAATTTCGGGATCGTAGATTTCCTTCAGCGCCGCGATCACGTTTTCGTACAAATCGCCGCCGGGTTCACCGTCTGCGAGCTTCGGCGGTTCGGCTGTCAGAAACCCTTCGAGATAGTCGCGCTTGCGACCGAATTCCTCGCGCGGACTTTCCACGCGCGCTTTCGGCGGCGCATCGACGTGTGTGACTTCTTCAGTTCTCATCCGAACAGCTTCCTTACCCGCTCGATCCCCCGGACGAGGGCTTCGATATCGTCCGGTCCGTTATAGACCC
>JANMKS010000119.1:0-3862 GCA_031372155.1 Sphingomonas sp. | reverse complement strand
ATGTCGGCAATCACATAGTCGTCGGTGTTCAGCACAGCAGCGGTCGCCACAATTCGTCTCCGAAAGGAAGGTCTGGGATGACCCGCCCCTAGCGATCCGCTGCTGCAATGGCAAATATAAAGATATCTTTATATGGGACTAACGCGTGGCCATCGTCACCGCACACGAACCCCCGTCGAGCACCGGTGTCGTCCCCGCGCGCTCGGCCAGGTCCGCCAGCGTGCGGAACGTCGCACCTTCGCTCAGCGCCGCATCGGTGATCGCGCTCAGGTCGTCGCAATTCAGGCCGCTTGCGCCCGCGCCGTAACGATTGGCGATTGCCGTGACATAGCTGTCATAGGCGTCGAGCGAAGCCCTTTGGCCGACCGCCTCGCTGAAATGCGTGCGCAGCGTGTCGTTGACCTGCGTCAGGGCGCCGCGGCTCTGGACGACGAACCTGTTGTAACGGACCAGCATGTCGCCACCCGAAAATCGGCACCGCAGCGCCGACACCATCAACATCGTCTCCAGGTCGCGCACTTTCGCCGCCGCAACCTGATCCGCTTTCCAGCAGCTCGCCTTTGCAGGTGCCGCGATGATCGCGACCGCCGCAAGCGCGACAACAAATGACCTTGGCATAACGACTTCCCCCCTTCACCCCAATGCCGCCATGCTGGTGCCGACGTGCTTGCCGAATTGTTGCCGAAAAAGGTTAACGGACCTTGCGTGAGACCAACCGAATAGGCAGAGGAATTCGCGACATTCCCGTCAGGAGAGCGAATATGACGATAGCAGTCGGCGACACGATTCCTTCGGGCATGCTGACCAGGGTCACCGATGCCGGACCAGAGCCGGTTTCGACGGACGATTATTTCAAGGGGCGCAAGGTCGCGCTGTTTTCGGTTCCGGGCGCGTTCACCCCGACGTGTTCGGCCAAGCATCTGCCCGGGTTCGTTGAAAAGGCGGCTGACCTCGCTGCCAAGGGCATTGACGAAATCGCCTGCACGGCCGTCAACGACGCCTTCGTCATGGGTGCGTGGGGCAAGGGTGCGGGCGTCGACGGAAAGGTCACGATGCTTGCGGACGGCAATGCCGATTTCGTGAAATCGCTCGGCCTCGACATGGACGGCAGCAAGTTTGGCATGGGCACACGCGGCCAGCGCTTCTCGATGCTGGTCAATGACGGCAAGGTCGAACAGCTGAACGTCGAAGCTGGCGGTGAATTCCGCGTCAGCGCCGCCGAATACATGCTCGAACAGCTTTAGAGGCACGCCGCTTCCCTGAGCCTGTCGACGGGATTCGCTTACTATTCGCTTTTCAGGGACGCGACGCGAAGGGACGCCCTCACGCTTTAGGATTACGGCGCCTCCCCGACGTGCTAGGTCGACACGTCAGGGAGGATTGCCATGATGAGCGCGACCGAAACGACTCGGCGCGGCCTTTTGGCGGCGGCGTCGCTTGGAATGTTCGCGACCACGCTTCCGGCCAGGGCCGCACCGCCGCTTGCCGTTCCCGAAATCGACCGGCTCACGCTGCAAGTCGTTACCGACAACGCGACCTTCGGGCCGTTTCTCGACAATCTCGATTTGCCGGGCATGAAGGTTGTGCGCAACGCGGGCGGAGCGCCGACCCCCCGCATGTCGCCGCGCACGCTCCTTGCCGAATTCGGCCTCTCGATCCTCGGTACGTCGGAGGCGGCGGGGGCAACGCGGCGAATCCTCATCGATTTCGGCTATTCGCCCGAAGTTCTCGCCAACAACATGATACTGCTCGGCATCAATCCCTCCGCGATCGACGCTGCCGTCCTCAGCCACGGCCACCTCGACCATTACGGCGGCTTTCCCGGTCTGGTGGCTGCGGGCCGCAGCCCCGACCGGCGCCTGCCGCTGACCGTCGGCGGAGAGGAGACTTTCTGCGAGCGCGTGGCAATGATCGGCAATCCAGCGCCGATTATGGGAACGCTCGACCGCGCTGCGCTCCGCAAGGACGGCTACGAAGTTCAGGAACGTGCAAAGCCGGTCATCATCGCTGGCCAGGCCTTCACTACCGGGGTCATCCCGCTCGAAAGCTTTGAGCGCGCAGCCATCCCTACACAGATGCGGCCGGGCGTGGGCTGCGACCGCAGTCTGCTCGACCCGGCAAAGCGCAACCTTACCCAGATCGCCGACGATGGCGAGCATGAGCTTGCTACCTGCTACAATCTGAAGGGACTGGGCCTTGTCGTCATCGCGTCGTGCAGCCACCGCGGTGTCATCAATTCGGTACGACGGGCACAGGCCGTGTCGGGCGTCGAGCGGATACACGCGGTGATCGGCGGGTTCCACCTCGTCAAACCTCGAACCGAGGATGAAGCGCGCAGAACGGTCGCCGAATTCGCGCTGATCGATCCGACCTACATCATCCCCATGCACTGCACCGGCGAAGTCTTCATCGCCGAGGCGCTTCGATTGATGCCGAAGAAAGTGGTGCGCGCCTACGTCGGATCGCAGTTCACCTTCGCGGCCTGAGCGCTCGCGCTCGCCTTGCGGACGCAACAATCGGCGCGTAACGCTTTTCCATGATAGAAGAATCCGACGGCGGCCAAAACGGTCGCGCGATTGTCGACCAGCTCGACGCCCTGTTCAACGCCGCTACCGAACGCCTGCGCGACGCCATTCGCGCCTATGTCCTTGACGGCAAGCGACCCGACAGCGCGGCACGCTCCGACGGCAGTTTCGCCTATCCTGAAATCCGTATTCACTACGCCGGAGAGGGCGAAGCCCCTGCCCCGCTGCGCTCGTTCGGGCGGCTGACCCAGGCGGGCCTCTATTCGACGAGCGTCACGCGTCCGCGCCTGTTCGCCGATTATCTGACCGAACAGCTCGACCTGCTGATCGCCGATTATGACGTCATGGTGGAAGTCGGCCCGGGACGGCAGGAAATCCCGTTCCCCTATGTCCTCGACACCGACATGGACCTCGATCAGGTCAGCGCGACCGACCTCGCGCGCTGGTTCCCCGCGACCGAACTTGCCCACATCGGCGACGAGATTGCCGACGGCGTATTCGACGCCGGGGTCGGCGGTCCGCGCCCGCTCGCGCTGTTCGACGGTCTGCGCACCGACTTCTCGCTTGCCCGCCTGCGCCACTACACCGGCACCTCGCCCGAGGACGTGCAGAAGTTCGTCTTGTTTACGAACTATCACCGCTACGTCGATGAATTCGCACGCTGGGCGCTGAGCCAGCTTGGCGAGGACTCGCCCTACACCCACCTATCCGGCGCAGGCGGCGTCATGGTCACGCGCGACACCAAAGATCCCGAAAGCGCGATCGCAGTCGATGCGTGGCGACGGCACCAGATGCCCGCGTGGCATTTGTGCGCGCCCGACCGCAGCGGCATCACGCTCGTCAACATCGGCGTGGGGCCGTCGAACGCCAAGACGATTACCGACCATATGGCGGTATTGCGGCCAGAGGCGTGGCTGATGATCGGTCACTGCGGCGGCCTGCGCCCCAGCCAGCGCATCGGCGACTATGTCCTCGCGCACGCCTATCTACGCGACGACCACGTTCTCGACGACGTCCTGCCCCCCGAAATCCCCGTCCCCGCCATCGCCGAGGTCCAGCAGGCGCTCGCCCGCGCCGCCGAAACCGTCTCGGGCGAAACAGGCGAGGTGCTGAAACGTCGCCTGCGCACCGGCACCATCGTCACCACCGACGACCGCAACTGGGAACTCATGTTCTCGAAATCCGCGCTCCGCTTCTCACAGTCGCGCGCGGTCGGCATCGACATGGAATCAGCAACCATCGCCGCGCAAGGCTACCGCTTCCGCGTCCCCTACGGCACATTGCTATGCGTTTCAGACAAGCCGCTTCACGGCGAACTGAAACTTCCCGGCCAGGCC